>JAYVAI010000289.1:0-10117 GCA_043751075.1 Cyclobacteriaceae bacterium
ATGAGGCGATCATTGTTTTCAGAGATATTAAGAGGAAAGCGAAAACTCAGAACATCCTGCTTTACGTATTTTGCCGGAGTGGAACCTGTAACCGACCATGAAGAACTGAAAGGCGTACCATTGTAATTATCTCCGTTTAAATAAATAGTTGCGACCCTTCTTGGGTCATTGGCTTCAAATTCATTTTGCATTTTTTGAGTGACCTGAACTCTTCCATACCCCAATGCATTAGCATTAGGTGCACATACATTGCTTACACCACATGCAGGCCTCCAAAATATCAACCGCCCAGTGCCAGCAGCTCCAATATTCGCATCGTTCTCTAGTCCAAAATCAGTGGGCAACCAAGGGTTAAAATCACCTCGTGTAAATTGGATCTCAAAAATCGATTCACTGTTGTTTTCTGTGGTGATACTAAAGTTATCATTTAAGTTTGCTACTAATGAATACTTTCCAATGAGGCTCGTTAATTCTGTGCTGGCCTTTGCATAGTAGCTGTTATCTTTATCCCATTGTGCCCGATACAAATATACTTTGCCAAGTAGGGCCGTAGCGGCACCGGAGGTAACCCTACCAGTGTTTTTAGCATCCCAACTGACAGGTAAGTTTTGTTTGGCAAATATCAAATCAGAAATAACAATATCCCATAACTCTCCTAGTTTAGAGTTGGGCTTACGCGATTCATCAACGGTTTCAATACGTTTGTCCGATACGGGAGCAGTGCCAAAGTTGATCGCCAATAAAAAATGGAAATAAGCCCGTATGAATTTAGCCTCCGCTTCAAATCGTGGTTTACTTTTTGTTGCATCCACAAAATTTTTGGCCAATGGCAACCTTTCTAAAATGATGTTCGAGCGCTGTATCCCCTTGTAAAATGTTTCCCATAGATAGCTAAATTGCCCGTTGTCAGGGTTCCAATTGAAATCTTCTTGATCATTATTTTCATTGTTTCGTGGAACTACATCATCGTCTGGATACAAGATGCCTTGATACCAACCTCTACCATCCTGGTCATAATACAAATTGAGAATGGTGGAATACGGGGACAAGGATGCCGCCTCAAAATCCTTTTCGGTTTGGTAGTAGATGTTTTCATCCAACTGGCCAAGCGGCTTCAAATCCAATTGATTATCGCACTCTGTAAAGACAAGACAGAGTAAGGCGACAACGAAACTGATCACAAATTTTTTCATGGCTTGATTTTTAAGATTCATAATTAAAACTGAAACTGCACACCCACTTGAAAAGTGCGTGGCTGGGGTATATTGGCTTGGTCGGAACCCGCACGCAATTGATTGCTATTCGAGCCGTAGGAGACCACTTCTGGATCTAGGCCTGTATAGTTGGTTATCCGGAATAAATTAGTAGCCGCCACGTAGATTCGAGCGCTTGTAAACGCCTTTGTTTTACTTAGCAATGCCCGAGGCAGGCTATAGCCGATTTGGATGTTTTTAAAGCGCAGAAAGCCTGCATCTTCCACCCATCGGCTGGAGAACCGATTGTTTTGATAAGGGTCGCCTGCAATGGCCCTTGGCATAGTATTGCTGGTACCCTCGCCCGTCCATCGGTTTTGGGTAGACGTAAATTGATTTCTGCCAGAGGTCAACGACTCTTGTCCCCTGCGATATTCATTGTAAACCTGCACACCCCCAACCCCTTGAAAGAGCAAAGACAAATCCAAGCCTTTGTAGTTGGCCGTAAAGGAGAGGCCATAATAAAAATCAGGGATAGTCTTACCCAAATACGTGCGGTCATTAAAATCTATTTGCCCATCTGGGTTGCCAGAAAACTGCTGGCCCGCTGGCGAGCCAGCGGGAGCTGGGCCGTTGTTGTCTTCAAAAATAACATCGCCTGGCCTAGGTTTCAGATTGGAGGTAACTTTGTCGGGGAGGGCTTGCGCTGCCTGTGCCGCGTTTTGATAGATACCTAACGCTCGGTACCCATAGAAATAGCCAATAGGGTTACCAATGGCGGTACGGTAATCACCAGAGGCAAATTCCTCTACTCCCTTTGAAAGCGATACCAATGTGTTTTTAACCGTAGTGATGTTGCCCGATACCGTAAAGGTGAGGTCTTTTGCAATAGTGCCATTATAGCCAAGCTCTATTTCAATACCTTTATTGTTTACAAGACCAGCGTTTGCAGAGGTACTTCCAAACCCACTTATATTTGGGATGGGTAAACCAACCAAAATATCCTTTGAGTTACGATTGTAGTAAGTGGCCAACAAACTTATTTTGTTATTTAAAAATGACACATCAAACCCCGCATCAGTGGTCTCTACGGTTTCCCAACCTATTTCACGGTTGGGGAATATAGCCAGTGTGGGTGCTTGCAGACTTGAACCTCCTAGGCCATAATCAGGCGTAAAAGAAATCCGTCCAACATAAGGGAAGTTAGCCGTTAGCTGATTTCCGGCTTGCCCCCAACTAGCCCTAATTTTGAGGTCAGAGACAAATGAAACATTAGAGAAGAACGGTTCTTCTTTTATCCGCCATGCGGCTGATACTGCAGGGAAAGTACCGTACCTATTTTCAGGGGCAAAACGGGAAGTGCCATCCCTACGCACACTTACCGTAACTAAATATTTGGTTTTGTAATCGTAAGATACCCGACCGATATAGCCCGCCAAGGATTCGTTAAAGAGAGAAGACCCCGCATTTGCAAATATTCTCGCTGGTTGTCCATTGATAGTGGTTGAGATACCTTGTTGGTTTTTTATGCTTTGATAAAATGCAGGATCTGAACTGAGGTAATCATTACCTCCATAACTCAAGCCATTGCCCCTGAATTTCTGATATTCTACCCCAGCCAACACATTGATGGAGTGATCCCCAAAAGTATTGCTGTATGTAAGTGTGTTAGTGAATACTTGTGTTGCATTTTCACCTCGGCTATCATTATAAGCGTTGATACTCCTGTCCAAGCCCATTTCAGTATTGGTATATCCTGGACTCCATCCCGTATTTCTGGTATAACTAAAATCAATAGAAGCCGCAGTCCTGAATTTTAATCCTTTAATGATTTCTAGCTCACCGTATAGGCCACCAAGCAGGCGGGTAGTCCTATCCGTGTTCTCTAAAATATTGTTGATTCCAAATTGGTTGGCTATGGTCAGTCCACCTACATTTAAGTTGCCATTGAATCCATAGCGGTTTCCTGCTATAGGGCTATTGGGACTATTGTTATCATAAATACTGAAGAAGGGAGGCATGTTGGCTGTGCCGGCAAACAAAAACCCATCGCCCCCGGCATTCATCCCTCTGTAAACTTCTTGGTAGCTAAGGGCTAGTGTTTGGCCTAACTTAAATCGCTTACCAACCTTATAGTCGCTGTTCACGCGGAGATTATATCTATCCAAATCCCATTTGGGTATCATGGCATTTTGCCCAAAGTAGCCCGCTGACACAAAGTAATTCGCTGACTCATTTCCACCGGAAACGGAAAGGTTAGTGCTTGTGATGGGGGCATCTTTGATAACCGCTTTTTGCCAATCGGTATTGATATTCAAATAAGGGCTTCCAGCTCGTAAATCCGGATGAATTACTTGAAAACCAGGATTTCCCACCACTAAGCCATCTTGCGCGTTTCGGTTGTCAATTCCTTCTTGTGCCAACTTCACATACTCTGCCGTGTTGTTCCATGAATAAGTCTTAGGAAAACTTTGCACTCCATAATAGCTATCAAAAGTAATTTTGGGTTTGCTTGTTTTACCACGCTTTGTAGTTATCAGAACTACTCCATTGGCAGCCCTTACTCCATACACAGCTGTGGCCGAGGCATCCTTTAATACAGACATGCTCTCGATATCTAAGGGGTTGATGTTGGAACCTGCATCGTACCCTATCGGAATGCCGTCAATCACAAATAGTGGTTGCGAATTGCCCGTGGTGCCGACCCCTCTAATACGAATTGCAACTGGTGAACCAGGAGTTCCATCTACGTTTGTTATTTGAACACCCGAAACACGCCCTTGTAGTGCCGCATCTGCACTGGCCACTGGTAGTAGCTGAATTTCCTTGGATTGAATCGTGCCAATGGATTCGGTCATCAGCTTTTGGCTTTTTTCGCCATAGCCAATCACCACAATCTCATCCAGTTGCTTGATAGATGCCGTCAAAGTAAGGTCAACAATACTTTGCGTGCTCACTGTCACCTCTTGAGGCTCAAAGCCAATGAAAGAAAAGATCAGCACATCACCGGAGTTGGCACCAATAGAATATTTCCCATCTGAATCGGTCACAGTGACCTGAGTCGATCCTTTGACAAGGATGGAAACACCAGGCAAGCCAGTGGCATCTGTGCCATCGGTTACCCTGCCTGCAACTAATCGCTGCTGTGCTTGGGTACTCCATGCCGCCATTAGGCAGAACATTAGCAGTAAATTTTTTATCATAATTAAGGATGGTTTAATTGAGGTTTTTTTGTCTACTTTGTAAATTTCATTTATGCAGTAAAATATTTCATCCTGTACTTACCTGAATCGTTCGCGCAATCGATAATAATGATTTTTTATGTTGTTTTAGTCTGATTTTTTTTCAACATTTATTTAATTGAATGGACTTCTAAGAAGCAGTACAGTACAGGATGCCACTCTAAAAATTTTACGGTTATGGATTACATGAAGCTACCAGTAGAAGACATCATTAAGGAACATTCAAAAATTCCGAAGTATAGGCAGGTGGTAGATTTCTTTGTGACCAACATCGGCAGCGGGTCTATAAAGATTGGGGACAAAATTCCCTCTATCAATGAAATAAGCGAGGAGTTCCTGCTCTCGCGCGATACGGTGGAAAAGGCGTACAAGCATCTGCAAAAAAGAGGTATCATTTCGGCAGTTAAAGGAAAAGGCTTTTACGTTTCCAGCACCTCAAAAAATGATGGGCACCGTATATTAATGGTGTTGAACAAACTGAGCGATCATAAAAAAACCACCTACAACGCCTTTACCAAACGGCTGGGCGATACGGGCACGGTGGACTTGCAAATCCATAATTCTGACGGTAAGATTTTAGAGAAGATTATTATTGATAACTTGGGCAAGTACGATTATTACGTCATCATGCCACATTTAAAATCAGAATCAGCGAGCGTGCTAGAGACAGTTGAAAAAATACCTATTGAAAAATTATTTTTGATCAACAAAGATTTAGATCAACTGGCGGGAGACTATGGCAGTGTATATGAAGATTTTGAGGGAGATATTCAACAGGCATTGCTCACCGGTATTTCCCGAATAGATAAGTACAAAAAGATTTACTTGGTTTTCCCTACGGAGAATTGCTATTGCACAGGTATTCAAACAGGGTTTATTAAATTTTGCTTAGAAAACGAATTTGAATACGAAGTGCTAAACAAAGCATGCAACCATGAAGTAAAACCATACGAACTCTACATAGTAATAGAGGAGTCTGACTTGGTGGAGATTGTAAAAAGGGCTACGGCTAAAAATCTGAAGCTCGGAAAAAATGTGGGCATTATTGCCTACAACGATTCTCCTTTCAAAGAAATATTGGCCGGAGGCATTTCTGTGTTGAGCACCGACTTTGAACGGATGGGAGCGGACATGGCCAACATGATCTTGACAGGCAATCGGAGCAAAATAAAAAACCCTTTTTCGTTGATCATCCGAAGTTCTCTTTGATTCTTATTTAGCATATAAAAAAAATTTATGCCCTGCATCGTCTCCCGCCTCGGGGACAATGCTTTCAAAGTTATCATTTGCAGTACCTAACCTGACTTTTATATTTCCATGAAAAAAATCATCTTATCCATTTTTATTTTATCGCCAATTATTTGCTGCTCACAAGTAAAGTTGCCCCACATTTTCAGCAGCAACATGGTGCTGCAGCGTGATAAGCCAATTGCCATTTGGGGTTGGGCGCCTGCGGGAGAAAAAATATCTATACAGTTTAGTAAACAAGTCAAGAAAACAACTTCTGGCAAAGAGGGGAAATGGAAAATCACTCTGCTCCCTGAATCTGCGGGCGGGCCGTATCAACTGGTGGTGAAGGCGAGCAACACCACTGTGCTCGACAATATTTTAATGGGCGATGTCTGGATTTGCTCTGGCCAATCGAACATGGAGTGGACGGTTCAGAACAGCCAAAATCCGGTGGAGGAAATTAAAAATGGAAACCATCCGTTGATCAGGCACTTCAAAGTTCCAAACGTGGTGGCTACTCAACCAGCCGATGATGTAACCGGTGGCGAATGGAAAGTGTGCAGCCCCGAAACAGTGGCCGACTTTACAGCAGTAGGTTATTTTTTCGCCAGACAATTACAAAACGAGCTCAATATTCCCATCGGCCTAATCAATACTTCATGGGGAGGAACGCACGTGGAAACATGGACGAGCCGCGAGGCTTTTGAAAATGCAGATGAGTTCAAGGCCATGATAGCATTAATGCCGAAGTTCAACTTAGATTCGGTAGCGAAAATAAAAAAAACTATTTCGTTGGATAGAATTGCCAAGCTGCAAGGCAAAGCGATCCATGCGCCCGAAGAGATAATGCAATGGCACACACCGCAATTCGATGATACAGGTTGGCCACTGATGAATGTACCGGGTCAATTTGAAAGCCAAGCATTGGGCGATATAGATGGAATTGTGTGGATCAGAAGATCAATTGAACTAAATCCGGAAGATTTAGGAAAACCAGCGAGCCTCTCATTGGCCATGATCGATGACTCAGACGAAACTTTTGTGAACGGAATAAAAGTGGGGGAGATGAAAGGGCGATGGGATGAGAATAGGAATTATTCCGTGCCCTCGCAACTTTTACGGGCTGGAAAAAATTTTATTGCCATCCGCATAGAAGATACCGGTGGTGGTGGTGGCGTGCATGGCCCTGCCGAGTTGGTTCAGTTTACCGTTGGTAGCAAACCTATTCCGCTGGCAGGTGAATGGAAATACCAGGTAGAAACATTGAGTGGAGTCAGTGGTCTGGGGCCCAACAGTTATCCTACCTTATTAAGTAATGCCATGATCCATCCACTCATTCAACTCGGCATAAAAGGCGCTATCTGGTACCAAGGCGAATCAAACGCCTCTCGTGCTTATCAATACCGCAACGCTTTTCCACTAATGATAAATGATTGGCGCAAAAAATGGGACCAAGGCAACTTTCCATTTTATTTTGTACAGCTTGCCACATTCAATGCAGACAACGGAAACTCTCAGCAAGGAAGTAATTGGGCAGAGTTAAGAGAAGCGCAAGCCCTCACACACTCCCTTCCGCAAACGGGCATGGCAGTTACCACCGATATAGGCGAGGTAGATAACATTCATCCTCGAAATAAACAAGACGTAGGAAAAAGATTGGCAGCAATAGCTTTAAAAAATACATATACTAAAAATATAGTTTGCCAAGGCCCTACGTTTTCAACCATGAAAATAGAGGGCGACAAAGCCATCATTCGTTTTTCAAATTCTGAAAGTGGCCTAGCAGTCAAAGATAAATACGGCTACGCGAAGGGTTTTGAAATGGCGGGCGAGGATAAAAAGTTTTACTATGCCAAAGCAGAAATCAAAGACGGGCAAGTAGTGGTGTTTAGCCCAACGGTAAAAAAAATTATAGCCGTGCGATACAATTGGGCCGATGATGCCAGCGATGGGAATCTATACAACAAAGAAGGTTTTCCGGCCGAGCCCTTTCGCACCGATGCGTGGAGTGGGATAACGGAAAAAAATAAATTTAAGATCGAGTGACAATACCGTTAAGAACAGGTGGGACCACATAGATAAGGGCTCACATTGTATTTCAACAGTTTTCTAGGTGCCTGTCTGGAAGGCAGGTTCATTTTCCCTGCCTGAATGACAAAGTCGGGCAAGTAGGTCACTATTGTGTCTAGGTGGTTCATGTAGGAGCATTTGAGTACGATTTTCAAATTTCCATAAAATTGATTGGTGAACGTTACCCATCGATAGAGCTAATAGATAAATAGACTAAACTAAACCGTATCTTATGAATAAACTGATTTTTGTGTTTTTGTTACACCTAGCATGCAGTGCCGCCACGGCTCAAGAAATTGGCATACAACTACACAGCCTGCGAGATCAGTTTAAAAAAGATGTGCAAGGCACTATGAAGATGGTAAAAAGTTGGGGCATCAAAGAAGTAGAATTGGCCGGCACATACGGCCTATCTAAAACAGATTTCAAAAAACTGCTTGCTGAAAATAACATCACCGTCATCAGCACTGGCGCAGATTTTGATAAGCTGGAATCAAATCCACAAGCTGTTGCCGAAGAAGCAAAATCACTTGGTGCAAAGTATGTTGTTTGTTTTTGGATTCCCCACCAAGGCAATGATTTTACCATTGAAGATGCCGAGCGTGCCGTGAAGGTTTTCAACACGGCTGGCAAAGTGCTGAAGGAAAACGGCCTGTCTTTTTGCTATCATGCGCATGGCTTTGAGTTTCGGCCTTACCAAAACAAAACCTTGTTTGATTATCTGATGGACAACATGGATGCAAACTATGCCAACTTTGAAATGGATGTGTTCTGGATGAAACATCCCGGCCAAGACCCCGTGGCGTTATTGGAAAAATACCCAAACCGTTTTCAACTGATACATCTCAAAGATAGGCGGCACGGCACACAAGGCAACCAAAATGGCCAAGCCGATGTGGAAACAAATGTAGTGCTGGGTATGGGCGATGTGGGCATAGCCGCCATTATGAAAAAGGCAAAAGAAGCGGGCGTAAAACATTTTTTTATTGAAGATGAATCCTCGCGCTCCCAACAGCAAGTGCCTTTAAGTTTAAAATTTTTGAAAGGGTTGAAATAGATATTTATAAACACTTTTATTCAGAACAACCGTACTCCCGTTTAGAGCACCCACTCTAAGGAAGGTATCCATTCAGGCATAGCGGCTATACCCTCGCACGGATGTTAGCTACGGAATTATTATTTGATAACCAACCCCACCGTATTCTGCGTCCGAATCTTAGCACTCGCCTCATCGGTAAGCCTTTTGCCCATGTACGTCAGGTTTTCGATTTTAATGCCCGATACGTTTTTCTCTTGATCGAACCCGTGAAAGACGGAGAAGGGCAAAAGGCCACCGATTACTTGAATGTCTTTAAACAAAATGTTGCTGATGGTGCCGCGGAATTGCCGGTGGTATTCTTCTTTTCCTTCGGGGATTTTCTGCACCCCGTCCCACGCGCCATGCAAATAATTTTTGGTGGTAAAAGCCGGGTCGCGGATGCCATCAGGCCCCCATTGCGAGAAGAAGATGGCCACATCGAAAAGTTTTTGCCGCGAATCTTCCACGCGGATGTTTTCAAAAACAACATCGTGTACGTGTGCTTGGCCCGCATTGTGGATGCTCATAGCAGCTCCATCTTCTACGTGAATGATGTCGATGTTCTCGAAGCGGATATTTTTTACTTCGTTGGAATATAGTTCAAAGCCAATCTCAATAGCATTGCCCCAAATAGAATTCCAGAAAATACAGTTCTTCACTGTGATGTTATCTGTAGGCTGGTCGGTTGGATATTTTCCGCCCGACTTGATGGCGATGCAATCATCTTTTGTGTGTGCGAATACCCCATCAATAACAACATTGGTGCAGCGAAAAATATCAATGCCATCATCGCTGGCACTTTCGCTAACGATACGCGTGTTGGTGATGGCCATATTGGTACTGTGAAAAAACGCGATCTGCCACGTGGTGCCGTTGTGCAGCACAATGTCTTTGACTTCAACATTCGAGCAATCAGTGAAATGCAAGAAACGGTTATCGTTGCCTTCCATTTCGCGTGTCAACGTTCCATCTAGTATGCCACGCCCGCGCACGGTGATATTCTTTTTTCCTTTGGCATAGAGATAGCCTTGCACTACTGCTCCGCCTTCTATGTAAACGGTTTGGTTGTCTTGCAGTTCTAACCTCACATCTTTGTACAGCTTGCCTTTTTCAAACCACACCACATTTTTATCTGTTTTGGACGGAATATTTTTTTCGGGTGACGATGAAAATAGGAACAAGGGCCGCTGCCTGATGCGTCCGTTTAGTTCAAGGCTTAGGTTGGTGGGCTTGTCAAGCGAAAAGGAGAATGAATTGTTTCCTGTATAGGCCGGCACTATTTGCAGCCTCATGGGCCTGGCCTC
>JAYVAI010000290.1:0-3770 GCA_043751075.1 Cyclobacteriaceae bacterium
ATCACATTGCCGTATTCAAAAACAAAAGCATCCCGGCTGTTCCTACCAAACCAGGAGCAGCGAACCTTGCTGGAACTGTTCGGAATCACTTGATTTTAAGGGTGACTTTTTGCGGAACACAACAAAGAGGTGAGGTCATTTTCTTTTTATTTGCAGGAGAGGAGAATGCCCGATTTTATTTTGAGCACAAAAAAAACCCACCGGTTTTTGAGAGGAATTTCTGAACCCCAGAAAGACAAGTTTTGAGCTGCCCTTTGGTCGCAATCTTCCACTGTTATCCTGCTTTTTGGGCGAGGTGCTGACGTTTACTGTCAGTATGAGGCCTGATTTTGTCCTAGTGCTTTACTCGGTATTGTATAATTGTTAGGTTCAGCAAACGTGTCTCAAAACCCTGGTGGATTTTATACTTCAAAAGTAAGCAAATCTTTGCAATAGAAATTGTTGTTTTAGAATAGTTGTTGATTGATCGTTAGTACTTTTGCCATTTATTCCCAATCCAATGAGTGTGAATTTTACGCCAGGCCCATCACAATTATATTTTACTGTCGAGGATCATGTTCGCGCTGCATTCCGGGAAGGTATCCCATCACTCTCGCACCGCAACAAAGAATTTGAAATTATTTCGAAAGGAGCCACCGAAGGGGTGAAAGAACTTATGGGCATACCCTCACACTTTCATGTTTTCTTTGCCGCATCGGCCACCGAAATTTGGGAGCGGTCGGTGCAAAATTTGGTTGCCGCTAAATCGTTGCATTTTGTAAACGGGGCTTTCTCAAAAAAATATTATGAAACGGCCTTACAACTTGGCAAATCGCCAATGAAAATTGAAGTGCCCAACGGTGAAGGATTTTCCTTCAACAAAACGGTAGAACCCGATGTTGAGTTTGTTGCGCTCACCCACAATGAAACAAGCACCGGAGTTTCGCTGCCAATGGATTTCATCAATCAATTCAAGGCCCTATATCCTGATGCACTGATTGCGGTAGATGCGGTGTCGTCCCTACCCTACCCGCAATTCGATTTCTCAAAAATTGATTCACTTTTTTTTTCAGTTCAAAAAGGTTTTGGGCTTCCGGCCGGGCTGGGTGTTTGGATAGTAAACGAGCGGTGCATCGCCAAATCGGAAGAACTCCTGTCGAAAGGTTTTTCGATTGGCTCGTACCATAGCCTGCCTTCGCTTTTGCAACACGCAAAAAAAAATCAAACTCCGGAAACCCCCAATGTGCTTGGCATTTATCTGTTGAATAAAGTTGTCCAAGATTTTTTGAGGAGAGGTATCAACATCATCCGCAAAGAAACGGAATACAAGGCCGCGATTTTGTATCAGGCATTGGAAGCACATGCGCTGGCAACACCCTTTGTAAAAGATAAATCGCTTCGCTCACAAACCGTAATTGTTGCCGAGTGTGGAACTCATACAGAAAATATAGCTAAGCAATTGGCTGCTGTTGGCCTTCATGCAGGCGATGGCTATGGCGAAAACAAAAAAACGCAACTGCGCTTTGCCAACTTTCCCACCCACTCGAAAGAACAATTCGAATTGTTGGTAGATACATTCAGGGAATTGAGATGAGATTAGCTAATTGTTTCCAAACATAATTCCAACTAAACTGCGTACTGCATTCTGCCTACTGCCTACTTTTAAATTATACCTCACTTGTGGAAAAGCGAAAAAGGAATGTATTGATTTTGATTTTGGGACTGCTGTCGGCCATTGGTCCTTTTTCCATTGACATGTACCTGCCGGGTTTTCTGGCCATAGCAGCCGATCTTCAAACCACCGTGGATGCCGTGTCCTATTCACTCGCCAGTTTTTTTATTGGGGTTTCCTTTGGGCAATTGCTCTGTGGCCCCTTGCTGGATAGGTTCGGCAGAAAAATTGTTTTAATCGTTGGCCTCATTTTATATCTGATCGCTTCAATAGGTTGCGCTATGTCAACATCCATTGAAATGCTCATTGCCTTCCGTCTGCTGCAGGCCGTGGGCGGATGTGTGGGCATGGTGGCACCGCGCGCCATTGTGCGCGACTTGTTTCCTGTAAACGAAAACGCAAAAATTTTCTCGCTCCTTATTTTAGTGCTCGCCATCTCACCCATATTGGCACCAACCGTAGGTAGTTATGTAATTGCCTTGCTCGGATGGAACTATGTATTTGTTGTGCTCACCGTGGTGGCCTCACTCATTTTGATTGCCGTCATCTTTTGGTTGCCCGAAAGCAGACAACCTGACCCAACGTTTTCGCTTCGGCCAAAGCCAATCATCACGAGTTTTTTAAAAGTGATGAAGGAGCCACAGTTTTATACGTATGCACTTTCGGGCGGCATCGCCTCTGCGGGCCTGTTCGCCTATCTCTCCGGTTCACCTTTTGTTTTTATGAAATTGTATGGGGTAACCGAGCAACAGTACGGTTGGATATTCGCCATCATTGCTGCGGGGCTTATTGGCAGTAGCCAACTGAACAACATCATGCTGAAAAAATACAGCAGCGAACAAATTATGAAAGCGGTGTTGGTCACGCAAACAATCATCGGCATTGTGCTTTTAAGTGCCACCGTCATGGACACCTTGAATTTGTACGGAACCATTGCGTTGATCTTTTTATTTCTAAGCTGTCAGGGTTTTAGTTTTCCTAATTCGGCCGCGTTGTCAATGGCACCCTTCACAAAAGAAGCCGGCAGTGCCTCGGCACTCATGGGCGCGATACAAATGGGATTGGGATCTTTGGCCGCAGCCTTGGTGGGATTGTTAAATGCACAAAGTGCCATACCGATGACGGCAGTCATGGCAACGTGTACTCTCATGGGTTTGATAATCCTGCTGATCAGCAAAAAGAAAATTCAATTTAAGGCCAAAGAGCAAGACATAAAAGAAGAGACACTGGATATGATTGAGAAGTATTGAAATGAAATGAACCAAACCAACCTATAAGGTTTTTTGAACCTTATAGGTTTCCATTAAACCAATTGTAGTTTTCTTTGTCTAAACCCCAACTTTGCCTCCTTCTTGGAAGACAGCGACCTCCTTCTTAAAATCAAAAACCCTGACTCCCGCAATTACGGATTCAACATGCTGGTGCGCACGTATCAACAGCGCGTGTATTGGCATGCACGCAAAATGGTGATAGACCATGACGATGCCGATGACATTACCCAGGAGGTCTTCATCAAAATACACAAGTCCATCGAAACCTTTCGCGAAGACTCGCAATTGTTTACCTGGATATACCGCATTGCCACCAACGAATGCCTCAACTTTCTGAACAAAAAGAAGAGGCGCTTTTTCCTTCCATTAGAAGATGTGAGTGCTCAGTTAATTGCAAAGTTTGATTCATCGGATAACATTTCGGGAGATGAGATACAGCGAAAGTTGCAAAAGGCCATCCTTCGCTTGCCCGATAAACAAAGGCTTGTATTTAATATGAAATACTTTGACGATATCCCCTACGAGGCCATGTCTGAAATAACCGGCACCAGCGTAGGCGCACTAAAGGCCAGCTATCACCATGCAGTAAAGAAAATTGAAGAATATTTGACTGCGTGATTAAACTTTCAGGGATATTAAATGTCATAGCACAAATGAAAAAATTAGAGGACATACCACGGGAAAACATCTTTAAAGTGCCTGAAGGGTATTTTGAAAACCTTCCGATGGAAATCCAGGCAAGAGTTGCCAAACCCGAGCCGAAAGTTTGGTTTGCTCCCGCTTTCAAGTTTGCCCTGCCCGTGGCTGCCATCGCCATAGCTGCTACCGTTTGGTTTACCTATCAGCAA
>JAYVAI010000291.1:0-10104 GCA_043751075.1 Cyclobacteriaceae bacterium
CAAAGAAATTGCTGGTGGCACGTTCAAAAGTTTTTCCTCCTTTGTTTGAATAAATTTCGATAGGCATGAACTCGCCAACCAAAATCAGATCATGCCATCCGTCTCCGTTTACATCACTCCAGGCGGCATCTGTCACCATTCCAATTTGTGAAAGGCCCTTTGATTTTAACTCGATAACATTTTCAAAAATCCCTTTGCCATTATTCTCTAAAAGAAAACTTTCCGGAATTACTGGATATTGACCAGGCACCACCCGGCCACCAACAAAAAGATCAAGATCACCATCGCGATCAAAATCAAAAGGCCGAACACAGGATTTGCTGCCACGCATCTCTGGCAGTGCCTTGGCCGATTTAGAGAATTGACCTTTTCCATTATTGATATAAAGCCGGTCTTGCAATGCCGCATCATTCACCGGATACTCATTGTACCCCCCGCTCACTACATATAAGTCCTTATCGCCATCCGCATCCGCATCAAAAAAAGCAGCCCCTGCATCCGTATAGTTTGGATTGCCATCAATGATCAAGTCCTTGAAGCTTCCATCCTTGCCCTGAACATAAAGTTTTCCCGGATTATTCTGAGCGCCCCCTATATACACATCCTGCAAGCCATCCTGATCAACGTCACCCACTGCTTGAATAGGTCCGCACGCTGTGTACATGGTCAATAAGAGAGGTTGGCGCTTAAAGTCATTGTGCCCTGGTTCACGGTGAGTGTAATTAATCTTTGTATCAATCTTGGTAAAGTGTGTTGATTTTTTCTCAGCAGTTGCCTTATCCTTGCTTTCTTCACTGATAGGCTCAGACACTTGTATGTGTTGATTGGCATCAATGCTATAAAGTTTAGTTTCTCTTCCGTAGGGCCACTTTATTATTATTGAATCGATTTTGTTTGATGCGCCCAATCCAATATGGATTTTCTGGGTTACTGAAGACTGAAATCCCCGGGTAGGCATTTTTTCCAGATACTGGATTTTACTTCCCGTATAAACATAAATCTTAGCCCCTATGGACATTGCGTTTTTTTTCAAGCCCTTAAGGGTGAGTTGCACAAAGTGTTGATCGGGGTGTTGCTCGCGCGAAAGGTTCTTAAACACGGATGCAACTTCATTCTGATTGTTAACTAAGATATCCAGATCACCGTCATTATCCAGATCCACATAAGCCGCTCCACTTGAAAAATTTGGTTTGCCAAATCCCCAGGCCTCGCTTTGATCGGAAAATGTCAAGTCACCTTTATTCTTGTACATGAAATTATGAATGGGGGTTGAGGTCATGGTGCTCACCAAATGAAAGGTGTCAGCTTTCTCTTTCACCTTGGCTTTTTCAAAATAGTAGTCGCCTTTATATTTCAGGAAGTCGCGATTGGTGTAGTCTCTGTAATAGCCGTTGGTGATAAATAAATCCTTGAGGCCGTCATTGTCGAAGTCAGCAAATAAAGGAGCCCAACTCCAGTCGGTATTGCTGATACCGGAAAATTGTCCTATTTCACTATAGGTTCCATTGGCATTGTTAAGGTGAAACATGTTGCGCATGTTTTGAAAATAAAATCCATTCAAGACCATGAGTGAATAGTGCTCATAATTTTCGGGGCCATATAATAACTTCTGCCGCTTGTTGCTTTTTGGAAGCATGTCCGTGGTAAAAATATCTACCCACCCATCGTTGTTGATATCACTTACATCGCTGCCCATAGAAAAGTACGATATGTGCTGCATGTACTCTGTCATTTTATCGGTAAAAGTTCCGTCCGTGTTGTTGATGTATAGATAATCCGGCTCGATATAATCATTCGACACATAAATGTCCGGCCAGCCATCCTGATTGATATCGGCCACGGTTACACCAAGGCCAAACCCCAACGGGCTACCTTTTATGCCAGCCTCACTACTGATGTCCACAAAATGTCCATTGTCGTTGCGGAAAAATTTATCGCCTGCGTAGGGGTGCCTTGTGTTGCGGACTGCCGCAAATTCCACTTCGCGGATTACAGTCACGTTGTGATTTAACAAGTATAAATCCAGGTCACCGTCTTTGTCAAAATCAAAAAAAGTAGCGTGTGTGCTGTGCCCAGGATCATCCAATCCATGCGCTTTAGCTTGCTCACTAAAGGTAAGGTCGCCCTGGTTGATGTATAATTTGTTCCTTCTTTTCTCGGGATCGCCTTTGCCTGATAGACAAACATACATATCAAGCAAGCCATCTCCATTGATGTCCACCATGGTAACACCTGTTTTCCATCCAGCCTCGCAAGTAACACCGGCTGATTGTGTGATGTCTTTGAAAATCAGGTTGCCCTGGTTGAGATAGAGTGAATTGGGCTTCATGTTGGCTGTAAAATAAATATCCTCCAGTCCATCGTTATTAATGTCTCCTACGGCCACACCACCTCCGTTATAAAAATACTCGTAAGCCAGCACATTGGCTTCGGGAGACTCAATCAGTTCGTTTTTGAATGTAATGCGAGACTTAGCTGGTGATATTGTCTCAAACAATGGTTGTGAAAAGGCTCCACTGATAGGCAACAACGCACAAACAAACTGCAAATACTGTCCCAACCTTGTCATCGATAAATTACTTTATTGTGGATTAAAATTAAAAAATCTGGGATCATTCTGTCCAATCATTATCAAAAGCAAGAACCCAATATGGTTATATTCATTTATGTCACATAAAAATAGTTGAATCTACTAAGGAAATAAACTAAGTTTAACATTATACCGCACGATTAAAAATCCGATGTTCATGAAACCAGCTATTCTATTGTTTTTCATTTTTTTTGAGTTCACGGTAGGATGGAGTGCTTCAGCCCCTGAAATTGTAAATATCGTGCAACGGGCAGACTCAATTGGACAATATGAGAAGTTCGAAGTGTCCCTTAATTTAAAGTGTGAGTTCGTCAATCCTTTCGACCCCAACGAAATTGATATAAGTGCTTCCTTCGCTTCACCATCCGGAAAGAGTTGGAAGGTCAATGGGTTCTATGATTATTCTTTTGGGATGCTTTGGAAGCTCCGCTTCTCCCCAAACGAAGTTGGTACATGGCAATATATTGTCACTGTAATAGATAAAAATGGTAGTGTATCCAGCGATGTGCGAAAATTCAAGACAATAAAATCCAATAAGAAAGGTGCTATCCAGGTTGCTGACAATAAAAGATACCTGCAACATAGTAGTGGTGAGAATTTTTATGGAGTTGGCATCTGGTATAATGATGGATATGCCGGGTTTAACAGTGGCCGGATAAACGAAAGAGAGTTGGACAATCTGAAAGAACTTGGAATGAATTTCATCAGTTCATACATCACTCCTCTTGAAACTATGGCTAGCGGGTTAGGCAGATATGACCAGAACATTTGTGGCCGCCTTGACCAATTATTTCAAATGTGTGAGGATCGCGATATGATTCTTAGCCTGAACCTTTGGTTCCACTCTTACCTTTCGGAAACAGTGTGGGGGGGCGGCAATGTGAGATGGTACACAAATCCGTATGTACAAGTAACACCCGCAAAAGACTTCTATAGGAATGAAGTAGCCTGGACGTATCAAGAAAAATTGTACCGCTATTTCATTGCGCGTTGGGGCTATAGCCGTGCCCTCGGTATTTGGTTTATTGTTGACGAAGTAAACGGAACGGACGGTTGGGTTTCGGGCGACAGCCTGGCTGCCTCCGCATGGGGAAAAAAGGTTCATGATTACTTCAAGAAAAACGATCCGTACAACCACCTAACAACAGGCACCCGAAGTGGTGGTATCAAAGAATTCTGGCACGAGGGTTATCAAACTTTCGACCTTGCTGCCCGTGAAATTTATGAAGCCCAGGGCTATGAGATAAATAAGGCAAGCACATTGGATTCGGCCAATGTCCACCCCCTTCAGAGCAGCTACAGAAATTACGCGAAGGAAGTAAAGCGATTATGGGATGGTTATGAAAAACCAGCCATCATAGGTGAAACCGGTTGGGACCATACGTTCTATGAAATGCAAATGCCAGGATATTTATCGCAATACCACAATGCTCTTTGGGTTTCTTTGGCAACTGGAACGGCCATGACTCCATTTTGGTGGGCCCATTCCAATCGCCTAAACGACAATCTGCTCACTTTTCAGATTCAAAGCGTTAGAAAATTTACGGATAAAATCCGCTTTGAGAAATTGAAAAACATTGGCTTTGCCACCATTAAGAGCCAAAGAGGTGATGCGTTCGGAATGCAATCAGATGATACGATATTTGGATGGATAGTCAACCCTGTTACCGATGTTGCGGGCGATAAAATTGTGGTATCGGATATAAGAAACGGGAAATATAAACTTAGAATATATCATACCTGGAGAGGTGAATTTCTGAATGAGGTGGAATTGAATTGCACGTCAGGGGCTGCTGAATTTGCGCTACCGTATATGAAATTGACCGGATCGCACGCAAATTACATAGGTCAAGATGTGGCCTTCATCCTGCAGAGATTACCCGATCCACCTCCTCCAATAGCAATGGAGAAATCAAGGAAAAAGAAATGAATGTTGATATTGGTTCGACCCCAAAATGTAATATTTCATTTCGTGTTATAGATCTTTCCGCTTTGATCAAATTAATAGCTATGAAAGAAAAATATAGATTTCAATTAGCCATATTCCTACTTTTTATTGGAAGTTCTTCCACTGCACAAACGTCCGGAGTTCAAATAGGGAAAAATTTGGCTGATCACTTACTGATAAAAACATCTGATAAATATTTGTATCGCGATGAAGCCTCAAAGGTTGAAGGCACCCCCTTTCTAGATGAATCATTTGTAGATGGTAATGTTCAAACCAATAAAGCAATGTTTGAAGGGGTGCCTATGCGTTATGATATGTTTAATGACCAGATTGAATTTAAGCAAAGCAACAACGTTTATATCTTAGATCCAGATCCTCAAATAAAAAAAATTAAGATTGGTGAAAATGTGGTAATGGTTGTGGGATTACATGACCGTCTAAAAGGAAATAGGCAATTCGGTTTTTTTACCATGCTCGATTCGGGCAAATTAACATTGATGTTAAGGCAGGTGGTAGTCTTTCAGGAAGAGCAACTTCCTAAAGCACTAGAGTCGTCATCTACTCCAGCTAAGTACCTAAGGTCGGCAGATGTTTATTTTTACAAAATCGGAACAGGTAAAATCACCAGAATTGAGAGTGTTAGTAGACTAATTAAGAGTTTGCCGGATCATAATGATGAAGTGGCAAAATTTGCAAAGAAAGAAAGTATATCGGTTAGGAAAGCAGGGGAAATTCTAACCCTTGTGCAATACTACAATGCACTAAATAAATAGAAAATGGTGCGATTGACTCTCAAAGCTCATAAAGAGTAAGTGCAAATCAGAAAATAACAAGTCAATGCTAAATCAAAAAAATCATAAACCAGCATTTATAGTCACTGCACTATACATCATTTTTAACCTTCTTCTTATAGGTTGCAAACAAAAAAAAAGTGAATTGATTTGGAATAACTCTCTGCCTGCAATTGGCTCGCAATCATCCCCGCGTGCAGCGGACTTAAATCATGACGGGGTTCTTGATATCATCATGGGAGCCGGTGAAAATGAAAACCAAAAAAGTGATCAGGGAATTATTGCTTTGGATGGACTCACTGGCCAACTCTTGTGGCAACAAAGGTCGACAGACCAAGTGTATGGTTCAGCAACATTTTATGATATTACAGGTGACGAGGTTCCAGAAGTATTTATTGGAGGAAGGTCGCCACACTTCTGGGCACTCGATGGTAAAACCGGGAAAATAATTTGGCAGTACGAATACGCTTTCGAGAATGATTCAATTTTAAAACATGCACGATTTAATTTTAACAATAGCGTCCTCGTTCCCGACCAAAATAATGACGGACTGCCCGATCTGATTACTGTGAATGGGGGAAATTCATTGGCGAATCCAAATTCAGAATTGAACAGGTACCCGGGTGTACTGATGATGTTTGATAGTAAAACCGGAAAAATCCTGGCTGCAGATACAATGCCCGATGGAAAGGAGTCTTATATGTCACCTTTAAGTTTTTCTCAACCGGATGGCAAAGACCAGTTTATTGTATTTGGCACGGGAGGTGAAACCATTTCAGGAAATCTATATATAGCTAAACTAACAGACTTAATGTTGCGGAAACTTTCAAATGCAAGAGTGATTGCAACAGAACAAGGGCAAGGGTTTATCGCTCCTCCTGTCTTAGCCGATATTACTAACGATGGCTATTTTGATGTTATAGCCATCTCACATGCCAGTACCGTTGTTGCCATTGACGGAAAGGATTATCGGCAACAATGGCAACGAAAATTGAAAAACACTGAGTCGAGCAATAGTTTTGCAGTGGGCTATTTTACCAATGATGATGTGCCCGATTTTTTCACCTTCGTCAGTAAAGGCGAATGGCCAAATAACACAGGTTCGTTGCAGGTTATGCTGGATGGAAAAAGTGGTAACATAGTCTATATGGATTCTGTTGGCTGCACGGGATTTTCCTCACCGGTGGTTTATGATATCGACAATGATGGCATTGATGAAGCAATCATCAGCATTAACGAATTTGATTGTAACCAGGGGTTTACTGAGCAATCCATTAAAGAAGTTGAAAACAAACTTATCGCTATTAATTTTAAAAAACACTCAACCCAAATAATTGATCAGGCAAAGGGATTTAAAAATATTTTTTCCACCCCATGGATTGGAGACCTTGAGAACGATGGCTACCTGGACATTGTCCATTGTCAATACTATAGCTATGGGGGGCTTCTCTCCTTTTTGGGAATGAGTGTTAAACGGATCGAAACGCCCATAAAAATTGATGAGCCTCTGCGCTGGGGAGCTTACATGGGCTCAAATGGAGACGGTGTGTTTTTAAATAAATAATATTTTCTAATAGGAATGCACCAAAGCGTATCAAACCATTATTTCATGAGGATAATTTGTTTCCTCCTATTTTCCTTAACATGCTGGAGCTGTTCAAAGGAAAATTTATCTACGCAAAAAACCGATTCTAAATTATTTACTCGTATCGATCCTCTGTCTTCAGGAATTGACTTTGTCAATGAAGTAATCGATGGCGAGAAATTTAATATCCTTACCTATAGAAATTTCTATAATGGTGGAGGCGTGGCCATAGGAGATATCAATAATGACTCTTTGCCCGACATCTATTTTACCGCTAACCAAAAAACAAACAAACTGTATCTAAATAA
The DNA here is from genome assembly GCA_043751075.1 of Cyclobacteriaceae bacterium. Lineage (GTDB taxonomy): Bacteria > Bacteroidota > Bacteroidia > Cytophagales > Cyclobacteriaceae > ELB16-189. The sequence goes on from JAYVAI010000291.1 coordinate 7,223, forward strand.
GGGCAACTTCGTTTTTGAAGACATCACCGATAAAGCTGGTGTAGGTGGTTCAAAACCCTGGAGCACGGGTGTTACCATGGCAGATGTTAACGGAGATGGGTTTCTGGATATTTATGTTTGTAATTCAGGAGATGTTGATGGTGCTGATAAGGAAAATGAGTTGTTTATTAACAATGGCGACTTCACATTTTCCGAACGAGCAAAAGAGTTTAACCTGAACAACGAGGGGTATTCAACCCATGCCGCTTTTTTTGATTATGATCTGGATGGAGATTTGGATTGCTATATCCTTAATAACAGTTTTAAAGATCCTGGAAAAATAGAGTTATATAAAAAAATCAGAGAAGAAGCGAATGACATAGGTGGCGATAAACTAATGCGCAATGATGGAAATAAGTTTGTGGATGCAACACTTGAAGCAGGGATTTATAGCAGCGATATTGGTTTTGGATTAGGTGTGGCAATCAGTGATATAAACGCAGACCATCTTCCCGACATTTACATCAGCAATGATTTCTGGGAAAGAGACTATCTATACATTAACCAGGGAAATGGAAAATTTAAGGAAGACCTCATCAATAGGTTAAACTATTGCTCAGTATCGAGTATGGGTGCCGATATCGCAGACATCAATAACGATGGAAGTCCGGAGATTTTTACAACGGATATGCTGCCTGCAGATAACAAAAGATTGAAAACAACTATTGCCTTTGATCCTTACCATCTAGAGGATATGAAATACAGGGCAAATTTCCACTATCAAATGATTCAAAATTGCCTTCACTTGAATAACGGCAAGGGCGACTTTCAGGAAATTGCCTTTCTATCGGGAGTTGCCGCAACCGATTGGAGCTGGGGCGCACTTATTTTTGATTTCGAAAATGATGGCAACAAGGACATCTTTGTTAGCAATGGAATTTACAGGGACATTATGTCAATGGATTTCCGAGATTTTTTAACGGATGCTGAAAAGCAAAATCCAACCGGAAAAATAAACTATCGTGCACTCATTGCTCAAATTCCTTCGCAGCCTCTTAAGAATTATGCTTTCCAACAAACTGTTAACTTAAAATTCATAGATCAAGCCAACAGTTTGGGGCTTTCTGAACCTTCTTTCAGTAATGGGTCTGCCTACGGTGATTTAGACAATGATGGTGATTTAGACCTTGTGGTCAATAATCTAAATGCTCCGTCCTTTTTATATAAGAACGAAGCGGATAAAAAATTTGCCAATCATTTTTTGAAAGTAAAGTTCAAGGGACAATCACAAAATCCATTTGGGATTGGCGCACACGTCACCGTCAAAACCAATAGGCGAATCCATGTTCTTGAGAATTTCAATACCCGCGGTTTTGAAAGCAGCATTGAGCCAATATTATTATTTGGATTAGGGGAAAGTGATAGTATCAATGAAGTAATCGTAACATGGCCAGATAAAAAGACCCAAATCTTAAAAGACATAAAGGTCAACCAAAGCATTACCCTTGATTACAAACATGCCATGATAAGCAACTTGGTAAACACAAAATATCCTGAACCTGAATTTGAGGAAATCAGTAAACAAGCAATACGTGGTGATGCCAGGCATGTTGAAAATCGTTTCAATGATTTTGATCAGGAGATACTATTAACCGGTATGCTTTCAACGGAAGGTCCCCGCTTGGTAATTGGCGATGTCAACCACGACAACCTTGAGGATTTTGTTTTGCTGGGTGCGGCAGCCGATCCGGATAAGCTGTTCCTTCAGGAAGCCAATGGTGAATTCCATTTTACAGCAAACAATTCATTTACCAAGGATGCCGGATTTGAAAGCACGTGTGGCGTATTTTTAGATCAGGATGGAGATGGTGACCTTGACTTATTGATTGGATCTGGCGGTAACGAAAGTTTAGTTGATAACCTCAATTACATTGTGCGCTTTTATAAAAATGATGGCAGCGGAAATTTCGTAGGTGATCCTCATAATATTCCGCAAGTCATAGGCAATTTTGCCACAATCGAAACATCCGATATTGATAAGGACGGAGATCTTGATGTGTTTCTGGGGGCAAGGACTATTCCTGGGAACTATGGATTGCCACCTCAAAGCTATTTGCTGAAAAATGATAACGGAAATTGGAAGGATGTCACCCCTGCATCTATTGGAAATATCGGTATGGTAACAGACGCAACATGGGCGGATGTTGATTCGGATAGCGACAAAGACCTTATTGTAGTGGGCGATTGGATGGCCATCACCATTTTCAAAAATGTCAAGGGCACTTTCGATAGCCCCATTGTTATTCCCAATAGCAAAGGCTGGTGGAAACGGATTGAATCATCAGATTTAGATAATGATGGCGATATCGATTTTGTTTTAGGCAACTGGGGCCTCAATTCCAAGTTCGAAGCAACTCCAGCTAAACCCATCACCATGTTTGTCAATGATTTTGATGGCAACGGAAAGAGTGAGTTCATCATTAACTGGTATGCACCACAGGATGACCAGGCATACCCCTTCGCTCCTAAGCAAGAACTCACATCCCAATTGCCTGGATTGCGTAAGAGCATTTTAAGATATGAGGATTATTCAATGAAAACCTATGATTCATTATTCAAGTCAGAAATACGTGCGAAATCAATTTCCTATGAAGTCAATTATTTGCAAAGTGCCATAGTGTGGAATAATGGGACTACTTTTTCATTGGAAGCACTCCCGGTAGAAGCCCAGGTGTCACCCGTTTTCGGAATTATTGCTGATGATCTTGACGGGGATGGAAATACTGATATCTGGTTGGGCGGAAACTTCTATTCGCTTAAACCACAGGTAGGACGCCAGGATGCAAGCCGAGGGGTATTTCTAAAAGGAGAATCAAATAGAACATTCACCTATCAACCACAGC
>JAYVAI010000292.1:0-10102 GCA_043751075.1 Cyclobacteriaceae bacterium
CCCTTATATTCCTTGTCGGTGAACTTAATGAGGTAAAAATAAACACCGGCCGCGTGGTCGGGTGCATACCACCGGAACCTACGGTCGGTGCTTTCAAACACCTGCTTGCCCCATCGGTTATAAATTTTCACGCCTTCAAATTTTCGGATGCAATTGTCTGGCGGCAACGAAACAATTTCGTCAGGGTTGACAATTGCATCCGTGCCAAACGGACAAGGTTCAATCCCCTCAACGGCAAAATAGTCGTTATGACAATCACCGTTGGGCGTGAACACATTGGGAGGAAGAAACTCCCGCACGCCATTATCAATGTCTTTCAAGTGTATCGTTAAGGTAACGGTATCGGCTTTTGCGCTAAAGCATCGGTCGTCAGCCACCCTGAATTTGAACGTATAAATGTTTTCGTAAATGTTGTCTTTGAATATGGAACAATCCGGTGCCCACGATAGCACCGACTCCACACGCCCGCGGCCTTCGGCAGGAGTAAACACAAACCCTTCGGGCACCACATTTCCTTTTGCTTCCAGTAGCGTGAGTTTCAACAGGTCTTTGTCGGGAAAAATATCCGCATCCGTGCCGATCAGGTCAAAACGTATGGGCTCACCCAAAATTATTTTCACGGTTTGATCATTCACAACGGTACTTCCGTTTTGAACAACCAATTGCGGGGGCGAATTATCAGGTGGAAGGATTTTTACCCTCACATCCACGGTGTCGGCTTTATAGAACAGGCACTTGTTGGTGTTGTCAACTACAATAAATTGAAAGGTGTAGGTGTCTTTCTTTTTCAAATCAATTTTTGAGCACGATAAATTCCATTGGAACAGCGAAGCCACCAGCCCATTTCCCGTGGCCTTTGGAAATGTTATTCCCAATAGGTTGAGCGAGTCGCGTTGCTTTACGTCCAGCACCAAAAAATCGTTATCGGTAAGGTCCTTCCCGGTAACGGTAAAAGACAGCGTCTCATTTATTTTCCTTACCAAGTTCAATACTTTTCGCTCTTGCGGATTGGAGGTGAGATTGGTATCGATAGTGGGGTCTGCATTGCCAGGAAGCACCACGTTCATTTTAAAGGTGGCTGCCACCGGACCCGTTGAGCCGCAGAGATATATATCCTCGGCAACAATCCTCACTTCAAAATACGTTCGCTTTGTAAAATCAAAAATGTCGCAGTAGGGCTCCCATTTTATTTTCCCTTTTATGTTTCCCTTCACACGGGGCTCGTTTATTTCAACGGTCATTCCAGCATCGGCAAGCACAAACCCATCGGTGATAATGTTAACCAACAGTTCATCGCCTTCATCGTCACGTATTTCAAAATCCGATTCATACAGTAATCCTCCCTCCATGCGAGTAACCAGAGTAATTGGGGCAACCGGTTTTACAAAGTATGGTTTGGTGTTGGCTGGGGCCTGAATGTTCACTTCTATTTTAAGTGTGTCGCTCAAGGGCAAACTGCACGCGTCATCAAAGGCAATGATCCCAATTTGATAAGGGCCATCAATGAAGGGGCATTGCGGAAAGCATACCGTAAAGTCTTGTGTGCTGCCGTTGATCAGGGTAGCAGAAGTTACCTCGGGCAAAATTTGACTTACGTTCTCTTTGAAGTTCAATGACACCGCACGGATGGAAACTTTCTCGCTAAAATTGTCTTCGATTTTGCTGGCATCCGGATCGGACACACGCACCTGAATGCACCGGTTGGCATCCGAAACCGTGTTGGTAAAAGTAACACTCATGGTATTGTTAAATGTGAATGCGCCATCCGTTAATTTTTTTCCTGTGATCTGTGGCGGTTCGGCAGCGGGGCAAGCGTCCACCACAAGCATTTGAAAATCGCGCCTGCTTTCGCCAATTTTTTCTTTGCTCCTGAATTCTTCAATTTTTACGGCAAACACAAAAAGGCCTTGTGTGCGCGGAACGGCCGTGAGCAATCCTTCTTTACTGATGCGCAAATCCGGTTTGCCATTGATAATGTTGTTGAGACCATAGCCAGGCCTCCAGATCACTTCCGGAAATGGGCCAGGCGAAGGAGTGGGCAAGGCAACCGCTGCCGTGGTGTTGAGCGGTGTGGTCAACGAATATACCAACGAGTCGCCATCGTCATCCACGCCAGCAAAGTCAACATAATAGGTGCGGAATGGGCACGCATAATCATTGAGCGGAGGAAAAAGGCGTGGAGAAGAGTTGGTGAACGGCTCACCATTTTTCACCACCGGTGGAAACTCCAAATAGAATGTTTGGCCGGCAGAAACGTTGGCCCCTTGTGGAGCCTGACTGAAAATATTTGTGATCGTATAATTGCGGCAGCAGCGTTCCCATACCACAAAATATCCGGCCGGGTCGTTGTACCTGTCCGAAGGAAGTACCATCTCCGCGGAATAAGTCAACTTGGTGGTAACGATTTCGCCCTGTGAGCAGGTGGGCTGGGTATAGGGCACGTTCAATTCTTGAATGCGCGGAAGAAAAACAGTAGCCATAAAAGCCTTATCGGCTTTTCTGTAAATAGTCACATTGACACTGGCATCTTTTGCACCAGCCGCACCATTTATCTGATCGAAATAAATAATGAGATTGAGCCGGTATGTGCTGCCCGATACATGGATCAATTCAAACTCTCCCCCCACGATGTGCGAAGCAATCAAGGGGAAGGTTATCAACAGCAGGAAGGTAAGAAACGCCTTTTTCATCAACATCACCAATCACGAAAGGTAACTATTTTGAACCACTGCTAAAAGTTTATGATTTGTAAGTGTGGTAATTGTAATTTCCTGAAAATGCATGTTCTAAACCCGTCACGTCAACCTTTGAAATTCTAAGGTGCAATTCTTTCTATGTTTAAAAAACTATACAAATTACAGCGTCACGGTTCCGGCATACCACTCATGGAATGTTCACTTTAATGACTTACGTATTCAACAAACAACCCATACCTTAACACAGTATTTAAATCCAATTTTATGAAAATTAAAAACGCATGGGGCTTATACCTTTTATTGATGATTGTCTTTACCGCATTATCACACCTGGCCTTTTCACAAAAACAGTTCAAGGCATTGCTGTTTACCAAAACCGATGGCTTTCATCACGAAGCGATCAATGAAGGTGTGGATGCCGTAAAAAAAATGGCGGAACGAAACTACTTCACCGTGGAGTGGCACGAGAACGCATCGGTGTTCAACGATAAGAAGCTGGAAGAATTTCAAGTTATAATTTTCCTGAGCACAACGGGCAACATACTGAATGATGAGCAACAAAAAGCCATGGAGAAATTCGTTCAGGCCGGAAAAGGGTTTGTGGGTGTGCACAGTGCTGCCGATACCGAGTATGATTGGGAGTGGTACACCAAGTTGGTGGGCCGCATGTTTAAAATCCATCCGGTAATACAAACGGCAACGCTCAAATTGCATGATGCAAAATTTCCAGGCATGGAGCGTGTGCCGGCCACTTGGCAATGGACAGACGAATGGTATGAGTATGGCGAAGAAAAAATAAAAGGGCTGAATGTACTTCTGTCGGTGGATGAAAAAACGTTTGACCCGAATGTGAAATGGGGCGACAAGGTTGGAACAGGCATGGGCGACTTCCATCCGATAGCCTGGTATCATGCATATGACGGAGGCCGCGCTTTTTATACAGGTTTAGGCCACATGCCCCTGGTATTCAGCGACCCTGTATTTCTTGAACACTTTTATGGAGGTATTTACTGGGCAGCAACCGGGAAGGGAGTAAAGAAGTAGCGATCTATCAATTGAATAAGTCCTGATGGAATTACCGGGATGACTGTCATTACTTGCTCCTACAAAAATGTTCTGTGCCCATCTCCGTATCAAATAGGCCACAGAGACTTAATTATAAAGCTACCTTTGTGGCATGCAACACACATTGAGCCCCGTACAAACTGAGTATATAAAGAACCTATCCATTGCTGAGCTAAACGACATGCAGAAGGAGGTCGTTGAAAAGGCAGGCACTGGGAAAAACCTGATGCTGTTGGCCCCCACCGGTTCGGGCAAAACCCTGGCTTTTTTATTGCCGCTTATAAGCAAGCTGCGTGCGGACGAGCGGAGCGCTCAATCACTTATTGTGGTGCCCTCGCGTGAGTTGGCCCTTCAGATAGAACAAGTGTTCCGGGCGATGAAGACATCGTTCAAAGTAAGCGTTTGCTATGGCGGCCATTCGGTAAAAACCGAGCAGAACAGTTTGAGCGAAGCCCCTGCGGTGATCATCGGAACTCCCGGAAGGCTGGCCGATCATATCGGGCGACAATCGTTTGATGCGCGCACCATAAAAATGCTGGTGTTGGATGAGTTCGACAAATCGTTGCAGATGGGTTTTGAAAAGGAAATGCAACTTGTGCTTGGTGCCCTGAGCGGAAAGCAGCAAACGATACTTACCTCGGCCACCAAGTTGGATGTGTTGCCGGATTTCCTGTCGATGGCCAAACCGGAAACCATAAATTATTTGAAAGAAGAAGCGGCTTCACGGCTTACCTTAAAATTAGTGCGCACACGCAGCATCGACAAAGTAGAATCGCTCATGCGATTGGTGGCCAGCTTTCGTCAGGAAGTTTGCCTTGTGTTTTGCAACCATCGCGAGGCGGTAGAACGCATCAGCGCATTGCTTGCAAAAAATAATTTGGCGCATGGCATTTTGCACGGTGCCATGGAACAGATAGACCGGGAAAAGAATTTGATAAAATTCAGGAGCGGTGCCCACAATGTACTGATCGCCACTGACCTGGCTTCGCGCGGATTGGACATACCCGAAATAAAACATGTGGTGCATTATCAACTGCCACCCAAGCAGGAAGGCTTTATCCATAGAAACGGTCGCACCGCCCGCATGCATGCCGAAGGTATTGCCTATTTGATTTTGGCCGAAGACGAATCGTTGCCCGATTATATTGACAAGACGATAACTGAAATAAAGCTAACCAACAAATTACATCTGCCACCACCGCCTGCCTATTCATGCATCTATTTGGGAGCAGGAAAAAAAGATAAAATCAGTAAAGGCGATATTGTGGGCATGCTCACCAAAAAAGGCGGATTGAAAGGTGACGACCTGGGCTTGATAACAACCTTGGATCATTCCTCGTATGCGGCCATAAAACAAAATCTGGTTGATAAGGTGCTTGCCAACATTAAAAATGAAAAGCTCAAAGGAAAAAAAGTGAAGATTGAGATGGCGAGTTAGGGTTTGGTCCTTGCCACTTTTCTTGAATCATAAAAAAAATGCAACAAAGGAATCTGATATCAATTATTCCTCCAGCACCGGGAAATTATCCGAAGATCTTTCGTGGAGATGATACTCCATGATAATGCGGGCGCAGGTATTCCATCGGAGGATTGAATCGTTGTTATCGTCTTTGTTGAGCGTATCTGCTTTTTCATACAACTCCATAGCCTCGCGATACCATTCATACGCATCAAAATCAGAACCGGGTGTTCGCGATTTCAATGCGGTTGCCCCCTGGCGCTCGTGAATGATGCCGGTGTAATAAACCCTTGCATATTCATCCTTCAAATCATTTGCAATACGCAATGCCTGGCTGGCCGTTTTTGAAGAGGATTCACCAAATTGATCCGTCAGTGCGAGTAGTAAAATAACGGAAGCTTTGTGGTTATCCGGATTGATCAATAAAATATCCAAGCAAATGCTTTCTGCCAACCGTGGCTGATTGAGCAAGCGGTAATGTTCCGCTTTTTCCAGCGAGGCTTCGATTCCTTCTTTGGCAAGTGGCTTCAACTTAAATGTTTTTGTTTCGGAAGTAGTGATCGTACTCATGGTGTAGCGTGGTTGTGTTAATTATTGATTCATTACCTATTTTGTTTTATTCCCTTTTTTAAAGATACGAAAAAGCTTCATCAGGGGATCATAAAATTTATCGGCCACACGTTCCTTCAAAGGTATTATGGCATTGTCGGTAATGGTAATATTTTCGGGGCACACCGTAGTGCAGCACTTGGTGATGTTGCAAAGGCCAATGCCCTGTTCATGTTTCAAATCGGTGCGCCTGTCTTCCACATCCAGTGGGTGCATTTCAAGGGCTGCGGTGTAAACCAAATGGCGCGGGCCGGAAAAATTTTCGTGCATGCTGTGCTCGCGCAATACATGGCACACATCCATGCAAAGAAAACATTCAATGCACTTGCGAAACTCTTGCACACGGTCAATATCAATTTGATCCATGCGCCAGGTGCCATCGGGTGCATCAGGCTGGCGTGGTTTGAATTTTTTAATTTTTTTCTTGACGCGATAATTAACAGAAACATCGGTGACCAAATCGCGTATCACCGGAAAGGCTTTCATCGGCTGGAGTGTGATGGGCTTGTTTGCGGGCATGTCGCTCATGCGCGTCATGCACATCAGTTTGGGGTGGCCGTTTATTTCTGCGGAGCACGAGCCACATTTGCCAGCCTTGCAATTCCACCTTACCGCCAAGTCATTCGCGCTCTCCGCCTGGATTTGATGTACGGCATCGAGCACCACCATGCCTTCGGTAATATCCGTTTGATATTCTTTAAATACCCCTCCAGTTGAATCGGGATTGGTGCGCCATATTTTAAATGTTACGATTGCCATTATTTCAATATGCGAAAGTTTCGATTTACAAATGATGCGGCCTGCCCTCGCGAGGCGCAGGGCACCGGGCTATCCGCTCCAAGTCCGCCCCCAATACGCACATGCCTGCCCACATGCAATCGGTGTGCGGGCTTTCCTCTTCTATCCCTGGCCGTTGGCATCGCTAAATTTAGGATCATATGTTTACTTCATCTCATTTATAATAGCCTGAAGGTCGCTACGCAAAGGCACTGTCGGGATTTTTTTCACTTCCATATTTCCTGCTTCGTCTTTGCGTAGGGTGATATTGATTTTTCCGAACTCTTCACTTTTCTCTGGATAGTCTTCACGGAAATGTCCACCTCTGCTTTCCTTGCGCTCTCTGGCTGCGCGTGCGATCGCCTCGGCCACGGTCACCATGTGCTTTAATTCCAATGCTGTGTGCCATCCCGGATTATAACCACGATTGCCCCCGCAGCTCGTCTTGGTCACTTGCTCGCTAAACACTTTTATTTTGTCAATCGCTTCGTCCAATTCTTTTTCAACGCGAACGATGCCCACCAAGTGTTGCATCTGTTCCTGCACGTGCTCTTGTATTTGAAAAGGATTTTCACCTACGGCATTCGCTTCCCTTTCAAATGGAGCCAACGCCCACTTCGCCAATTCCTCCACTTGATTTTTGTTCACCTTCATGGCTTGCGTTTCTTTGGCATACTTTGCTGCATGTTCACCGGCCAGTTTTCCAAACACCAACAAATCGGAAAGAGAATTTCCTCCCAGTCTGTTTGCGCCATGCAGGCCTGCGGCACATTCGCCTGCGGCAAAGAGACCGGGCACATTAGTCATTTGAGTGTCGGCATCAATGCGCACGCCTCCCATAATATAATGCGTGGTGGGGCCCACTTCCATCGGCTCTTTGGTAATATCAACGCCAGCCAATTCTTTAAACTGGTGGTACATGCTCGGCAGCTTTCGCTTAATGTGTTCGGGGGCGTTGGAAATTTTTTCTTTGATCCAGGCTATGTCCAAAAATACTCCTCCATGCGGGGAACCCCGGCCTGCTTTTACTTCGCGCATGATGCAACGCGCTACGTGGTCGCGTGTGAGCAACTCAGGCGGACGTTTTGCATTTTTATCGCCTTGCGTATAACGCCATCCTTCTTCCTCATCCATGGACGTTTGCCCTTTGTAGTTGTCGGGAATATCATCAAACATAAACCGCTTGCCAAGATTGTTGCGCAGCACTCCACCTTCACCGCGCACACCTTCAGTGATCAGCAAGCCGCGCACACTGGGAGGCCACACCATGCCGGTGGGATGAAATTGCACAAACTCCATGTCTATAAGTTCGGCCCCGGCATGGTATGCCAATGAAATTCCACCACCCGTGCAATCCCAACTGTTGCTGGAAATTTTATATATCCTGCCCATGCCGCCTGTAGCAATGATGACGGCCTTCGCCTGAAAAACTTTGAATAGGCCTTTCTCCCTATCATACCCAAATGCACCTACTACTTTCTCACCTTCTTTCAACAAACTGATGATGGTGTACTCCTGGTAAATGGAAATGTTTTGATGGATGGCGTGGTCTTGCAAGGTGCGAATCATTTCCAGCCCGGTGCGGTCGCCCACGTGCGCAAGGCGAGGATATTTATGGCCGCCAAAATTTCGTTGCAAAATTTTTCCGTCTTCGGTCCTGTCGAACACCGCGCCCCAGGCTTCCAACTCCCGCACACGGTCTGGTGCTTCTTTCGCATGCAACTCGGCCATGCGCCAGTTGTTTAAGTACTGGCCTCCACGCATAGTATCAGCGAAGTGAACTTTCCAGTTATCGCGGTCGTCCACATTGGCGAGTGCTGCGGCCACACCACCTTCGGCCATCACCGTGTGCGCCTTGCCAAGCAACGAGCGGCTGATCATGGCCACGGAAACACCCGATGCCGCTGCTTCAATGGCTGCGCGAAGCCCGGCACCACCGGAGCCAATCACCAATACATCGTGGGTAAATGTTTCGTAGTTGGTCATTTAAAAAATTCTAAAATCTGTCCAGATGCCCATCGAGCAAAGCCGCACATAAAGGTCTGCGAACATCACTCCGAATAAACTAAACCACGCCCAGTTCATGTGCTTCTTGTTAAGGCAACTGGCGCAATTATAAACTTTTCGTTGCACGGGTGATTTTGAAAGACGGTCTTTAAACCCTCCCACCAAATGACGGAAGCTGTGGCAGCCAAACGTATAAGAGCCCAGCAGCGTGACATTCAGCACCAACACCAATGTGCCCACACCAATGCCAAAAGTTTTTTCGCTTGTAGCGGGATCAATAAACCACATGGCCTTGAAGGCATCATAGGCCAGCAGCACCACAAACAAAATAGCGAGGTATAAAAAATAGCGATGCACATTTTGCATGATCAGCGGAAAGGAATTTTCACCGAGGTATGTTTTGCGCGGCTCGGATACGGCACACGCGGGAGGGTCGGCCCAAAAGGATTTGTAATAAGCACCGCGATAATAATAGCACGTAAACCGAAAGCCGCCCGGTGCCCAAAGTATAAGGAGGGCCGGTGAGAATGGCAATATCATTGGCCACCACTCAGGCTTTGGGCCAAACCAACTGTGGGGCGAACTGCCAAATAGTTCGGGCGAATAAAAAGGAGAGAGATAGGGGCCAACTGCATAGTGCTCGCCCTGAAAGGCAGCCCACGTTGCATACACGATAAAAGAAGAGAGGCCTATGAAGACGAGCAATGGGCGCACCCACCATGAATCTTTTCGAGCCGTAACGCCAAAACCCGCCATTAAAATCGTATCGGTTATTTTGATTAATGGTTGAGGTTAGGGAAAATTAAAATGAAAAGCAACAGGCAAGTGTTGAGTGGAAATAGGTTCGTTTATTCTTTGGCTTCGGTGGGAAGTTTGGGGTATCAATGGTTGTGCGCAAGCGGTTGATTAAAACCACTTCATTGTATTGTATTGTCGTTCTTGGTGTTCGCCATCAGGCGAAATATCCGGGCTATGGATGATGGAGTAGCCCAATTGCTTTAAGTAAGTAAGGCCTACCTGTTCAATTTCGTTTTCGGTCAATACGCCCACAATTCTCTAATATATAATATTCAAAATTGAACTTAATTAGAAGGCAAACTCATTGATAATCAATTCCATTATGATTTTTTTACAACTTTGAATTTCTAATTAAATTATCAATACCCCGGTTAATTAGTAACCCAGATTGGCTTCCTGTCGGGGCCGGTATTCCTGATTTTTCCTTTCCTTCTTAGCTCTGACAGTAGATTATTTATCTTCACCTTCTTCTGCTTTTCATTCATCCACTCTGGAAGTTTTTTCCACAGAAGTTCGTCCACATCAGTACGCTCTACGAAGCCATGTTCTTTAATTGCTTTTTCAATAAGATCAAGATAATATGATTTGTCAAAGGCTTTGTTTTTTGAATACACTGCTTTTTGACCTGTCTTTTGCGCGACCCTTAACGCTATATAAAAATTAGGTTTTCTGCCTTCCACCAATTTCCTGC
>JAYVAI010000293.1:0-10075 GCA_043751075.1 Cyclobacteriaceae bacterium
TGGTACTGTAACCGATGCAAGTGGAAAATTCACCATTTCGGTGGGCACTGGTGCCCGGTTGTCATTCTCCTTTATTGGTTACACCTCACAAGAGGTGGCTGTTGGGTCAAGCACAACCTTGAATGTGAGCATGAAAACGGATGTCACAGAATTGGTTGAAGTAGTGGTGACAGGATATGCCTCTCAGCAAAAGAGGGATATCACTGGCTCTGTGGCGGTGGTTGACATTAAGGACATGACCAAAATTGCCTCCTCAAACTTTGGTGATCAACTTCAAGGAAAGGTAGCAGGTGTACAAGTTGGCACATCGGGTGATCCGGGCTCCTCCCAAATGGTGCGCATCCGGGGTGTTGGCACGATCAACAACAATGAACCGTTGTATGTGATTGACGGTGTTCCTGTTCAGAGTGAAGCAAACATGAATTTTCTGAACCCTAATGACATTGAATCCATGCAGGTTTTGAAAGACGCGGCTTCAGCCTCTATCTATGGTTCGAGGGCTGCTAACGGTGTGGTGGTTATTACTACCAAGAAAGGAAAAGCTGGAAACTCTAAATTGAACATTGACTATTTTATAGGGTCAGCAAGCATGGGTCCTAAAACTCCTGGAATAGCCAATCCGGCCGAACTTCTGGAAATAAATAAGCAGTTGGCAGCAGGTGCAGGAAGTGCATTTGCCTCTAATTTTTACGTCAATCAGGGCGGAGGTAATTTTGCTTTGCCTGATTTTTTCACTCGAACTGGAGGGTATGCCACGGGTGCAACCCAAGTTGATCCTTCTAGGTACTATCTTAATCCAGATCCCAATGGTGACGCTTCTGTAAATTACCTGATTGCCAAGGCCAATAAAGAAGGAACGGATTGGTTCAAGGAAGTATTTAAGCCAGCCACCCAGCAAAGTTTTCAGCTTTCGGCCAGTGGTGGTTCTGATAAAGGCAATTATTTCTTCTCAGCCAATTATTATGACCACAATGGCATCCTGATTAACAACTATTATAAGCGCTATCAGGTTCGGATGAACAGTACCTATAATATCAAGGAAGTAATCCGGGTTGGCCAGACATTAAATATAGCCTACCAAACAACCCAGGGAAGCGTGGGTAACCCCAACGAAGGTTCGGCAATAAAAAATGCGTATGCCATGCCACAGATTGTACCGGTGTATGATATCAACGGCTATTTTGCCGGCCCTGCTGCATTGCCATCCAACGCAAGCAATCCGGTAGCCCAGCAAACTCGTGCTGCGGCAAACCAAGGCAATCACTCTTTCCGGGTAACCGGAAACGTATTTGCTGAGGTTGATATAATGAAGAATTTTACCGCAAAAACAAGTTTTGGTTTGGATTATGGTGTTGGATTCAATCAGTTTTATGGATTTAGAAACTTTGATGCTACCGAAGTAAATTCAAGCAACCGGTTGGATCAGAGTGCTTATAATAACCGGAATTGGGTATGGTTTAACACCTTGGCTTACAATAAAGAATTTGGTGACCACAAAGTTACAGGTCTGATCGGTAGCGAGGCAAAGCACATTTTTTATGAAGGTCTTAATGGAGGAGGTGCAAAACTCACCTTTGGAGATGATCCTTATTATCGCCTTTTAGGTAATACCGACAGTAAGAGTTATACCATAGGCTCATACAAAGGGGAAAACAAAACATTTTCAGTTTTTGCCCAAGGAAACTATTCGTTTGCCGATAAATATTTAGTGAGTGCAACGGTAAGAAGGGATGGGTCTTCGCGTTTTTTAAATAACCAGTATGGAATATTCCCTGCTGCCAGTTTGGGATGGAGACTTACCAAAGAATCGTTTATGGCCAATATGGATGCCATCAATGAATTAAAACTTCGTGTTTCTTATGGGGTATTGGGAAATAATGAGGCTGGGGATTATCCCGGCTTTAATAATTATGGAACTTCACCGGCTTTGGCTTCTTATGATATCAATGGAACCGGAAATAGTGTGGTGCCAGGGTTTGAACAAACAAGCACTGGAAACCCAAATTTGCGCTGGGAGAGCACCAAACTTTTCAATATCGGGTTTGATGCAACCGTGATAGACAATTTGGATTTAACAGTTGAATATTTCGACCGCAAAACGGAAGATATGATTTACGGTGTGACACTGCCATTCACTGGTGGTCAGGTTGGATTTCTGCAACAAAACATAGGGACCATGCAAAACAGAGGATTGGAAATGGCCCTAACCTATCGCGGCAAGGCAATGGGTGGAGACCTTAGTTACAGCATAGGTTTAAATGGAACAACTATTAAGAACGAAGTATTGAACCTTGATGCAAACTCCAATTCATTTGTACGAAGTGGTGGATCAAGGATTGGGGATATCACATACACAAAAGCCGGCCTGCCAATTTCGCAGTATTATGGATTTATTGCCGATGGTCTGTGGACCAATCAAAGCGAAATCAATACAACATTGTTTGAAGCTGTAGGTGATGCGAAAGTTGGACGCATCAAGTTCCGTGATCTGAACAAAGATGGACAGATCAACAGCGATGATGAAACATTTATTGGGAGCCCACTTCCTAAATTATTGGTGGGCTTGAATTTGAATGCCAGTTATAAAGGCTTTGATTTTACTTTGTTCCTAAATGGATCGTATGGCCAGAAGGTTTATAACTTCATGAAGTACTTTATAGACTTCCCTGCCTTTCAGGGCAACTATAGCAAAGATATGCTTTACGAGGCTGGCAAGTCGTTGCCTGTGCTTGACAGAAATGACAACTACAGCCCTCAGCGCAGTTCTATCTATGTGGAAGATGGTTCGTGGACCCGCTTGAGGAATTTGCAAGTTGGTTACACCTTGCCTGCTTCTACTTTAACTAAAGTAGGGTTCGATAAAGTGCGCGTGTATTTGCAAGGCCAAAACCTTTTCACAATTACAAAATACTCTGGCTTGGATCCTGATGTTACGATATCGAATATTACGGAAGGGTTTCAAGGACGCAGAGATCTTTCCTTGGGTGTGGATTATGGAAGATACCCATGGGCAAGGACAGTAATTTTAGGTGTTAACTTAGGTTTATAATCAATAAACAAAATGAAGATGAAAACAAATAAAAAAATATCCATTGCAACCCTTTGCCTGCTCTTAGGCCTTGCAATAGGTTGCAAGGAGTCATTCTTGGAAACAACACCCTATGGTGCTGTAACCGAAGCGACTTTGCAAGCCAACGAAGCAGGTGCTGGTTCGCTCCTGATTTCTGCCTACTCAAACTTAGATGGTTTTAGCGGCTGGGACAATGGAAACCCGTGGGGAGGTGCCGCTTCGAATTGGACTTTTGGCAGTGTGGCCGGTGGCGATGCTTACAAAGGATCTGAAGCCAACGACCAGCCCGATATTACCCCAATTGAATTGCATCAGACCAACTCCAACAATCCCTATTTGGAGGGCAAGTGGAGAAACTACTATGATGGTGTGTTAAGGTCCAATCATGCAATAACTGCCTACAGGAAGTTGGCCACAACAGCTATATCTGATGCTACCCGTAACCTAAGGATTGCTGAAGCTCGCTTCTTACGTGGTTTTTATCACCTTGAACTTACAAAAGTGTTTGGGAAGGTGCCTTATATCACAGAGGATATTGTAGAGACAAGGATTCCGAATGACAAGGATATTATGCCCGACATTCAGGCTGATTTTACCGCTGCCATTGCAGACTTACCAGTTACCCAAACGGAATCGGGTAGAGTTACAAAGGGTGCTGCGCAAGCATTTTTAGGATATACTTTTATGTGGCAAAAGAAATATGCAGAGGCCAAGGCTCAGTTTGGCACTGTCATAGCATCTGGAAGATATGCCCTGAATACAAATTTCCATGACAATTTTAATCCAGCTTTCAGAAATACGAAAGAAGGTATTTTGGAAGTGCAGCAGGCAGTAAACGTGGGAACAGATGACAATGCCAACATCGGTGACGTGTTGAACTTTCCATACAACGGTGGTCCAGGCGGGTGCTGTGGCTTTCATCAGCCATCACAGAATCTTGTAAATGCATTTAAAACTACTCCCGCAGGTTTTCCCATGTTGGATACTTACAATGATTCGGATGTAACGAATGATCAAGGTCTTACTGCCTCTCAGGCATTCACTACTTTTGCAGGCCCTCTTGATCCAAGATTGGATTGGACGGTGGGAAGAAGGGGCATTCCATACTTGGATTGGGGTAAGCATCCAGGCATCTCTTGGATACGTGATCAACTTTATGGAGGTCCTTATAGCCCGCTTAAAAATGTTTATTATAAATCTCAGGAAGGTACTTATACAACCGTTACAGGTTGGACAAAAGGTTTTAACGCTAACAATATTAAATTGATGAGGTATGCCGATTTGCTTTTGCTGGCAGCTGAGGCCGAAGTGGAACTCGGTAATCTTGATGCAGCCAGGCTTTTGGTAAACCAAGTTAGAAACCGTGCCAAAACGGGTAGTTATGTAAAAGATGGAGTTGTAAATGCTGCCAATTATGTAATAAATACCTTTGGGGCTGGCGAGGTTGGATATTTTGATACCCCGACCAACGCCCGTAAAGCAGTACGTTTTGAGCGCAGGGTTGAATTGGGTATGGAAGGGCATAGGTTCTTTGATCTGGTGCGCCAGGGGATTGCAGCCTCTGAAAAGACAGCCTACTTTGCTAAAGAAAAAATAAAGCGCTCATACTTTAATGCTGGAAGCTTTACTGCCGGAAAGCATGAAGTTTTCCCATTGCCACAGGGTGCGATCAATTCAAGTTCAATTGGTGGCCAGCCCACATTAAAGCAGAACCCTGGATATTAATTTAGGAATTAGAAATTTATATAGAGGCCATCCGAAAGGGTGGCCTTTATTGTTTATATTTTCGGCTTATCCAATAATTTTTTTGCAATCATGCTCCGCCTCTTAGTTTACTTTCTCATAATTCTTTCACTGTCTTGTGATAGCAGAAAGCAAAACTTTTCATTCATAAATTATTCTAAATCGGGAATTGATTTTGTAAACCAGATCAACGTGCGCGATACCTTAAATATCCTCGACAATGAATTTGTTTACAATGGGGGAGGTGTTGCCATTGGCGATTTGAATGGTGATGGTTTGCAGGATATTTATTTTACCGCCAACTTGGTAGGCAACAGGTTGTATATTAATGAAGGGAACCTGAAATTTAAGGATGTCACTGAAATTTCAAAAGCACAGAAGCATCCGGATCAATGGTCGGCCGGGGTGACTATGATGGACCTAAACCGTGATGGCAAATTGGATATTTATATAAGCAATACGATGAGCCCCAGTAAGGTCATGCGCGAAAATATCCTTTTCATCAACATGGGCAATGATGAAAATGGAATCCCGGTGTTTGAAAACAAAGCAAAAGAGTATGGACTTGCTGATACGGTACATGATTCAGCCTCTGCTTTTTTTGATGCCGATAACGATGGTGACCTCGATGTATTCTTGGCAGTTAATTTAATTGATACCCAATATCCCAATCAATTTATTACCAGAACTACGGATGGCACTTCACCAAATTGTGATCGGTTGTTCATTAACGAATGGAGCGATAGTCTGAAGCATCCAGTTTTTAAGGATGTATCGAATAAAGCAGGCATAAATCGTGATGGGTATAGCCATAGTGTGATCATCAATGATTTCAATAAAGATGGATGGCAAGACATCTATGTATGCAACGACTATTTATCGAACGATATTTTATACATCAATAATCAAGATGGTACGTTTTCTGACAATATTGGTAATGTATTTAAGCATGAGTCGCTGTCTTCTATGGGAAGTGATATTGCTGATATTAACAACGATGGCTTGGAAGACCTTTTTATTACCGAGATGCTTCCCATTGAGAATAAACGAAAGAAGCTTTTTTTGAACGCCAATAACTACACAACCTATCTTTTTACGGAGCAATACAAATATGAATACCAGTATGTGCGGAACACATTGCAACTTAACAGGGGCAAAAACCCGGATAAACCCCTGCCGGTGTTTAGTGATGTAGCATTCTTTGCAGACGTACAAGAAACTGATTGGAGTTGGTCGCCTTTGATGGCGGATTTTGACAATGACAGCTACCGCGATATTATGGTTACAAATGGCTTCCCCCGCGATATTACCGATCATGATTTTGGTGCTTTTCGCAGCAGCAATGCCAGTACGCTGATTTCCAAGGCCGCATTATATAATATGATACCCGAAGTAAAAGTGCCAAACGTTGCTTTCAAAAATAACGGTGACTTAACTTTTTCAAATGCAACTACGGAGTGGGGTATGGATATCCCTTCATTTTCCAATGGCTCTGCCTATGCCGACCTCGACAACGATGGCGATTTGGATTTGGTTGTCAATAACATCAATGACAGGGCATTTCTTTATCGTAATAATTCAGACAACGCAAAGTCAAATAAAAACTTTCTGCGCATTCAATTAAATGGGACTGCATCTAATCCGGATGCCTTTGGCAGTGAAGTTCAAATCTACTATCAAGAAAAAAAGCAGATTGCCAAGATGATTTCTGGCAGGGGCTATTTGTCTCAGTCCGAAAACATCGCCCATTTTGGTTTGGGCAACCACAGTTCAGTTGATTCGCTCAAAGTCATTTGGCCTGATGGTAGAATTACCGTCATGACGAATCCAGAAATAAATCACCAGATAAAAATTAATCATGAATCCTCCAGGGATGTCGTTAATGAAAATAAATCAAATGAAAAACTGTTGGGCTCAGTGGATGAAAAAATTTGTGGCTTAGATTTTTTTCCTCAGGAAAATGATTTTATAGATTTTAATTTTCAGCGAACTCTCCCACATAAATTTTCACAGTATGGGCCCGGAGTGGCAGTTGGAGATATTAATGGAGATGACCTGGACGATGTTGTTTTTGGAGGAAGTTCGCGGGTGGATGAGACTGTGTATATACAAACTGAAGACGGAAAATTCGTTGGCCACAGTGAATCGTTTAAACCAAATTACAATAAAAAGGAAGAAGACATGGGCCTCTTGCTTTTTGATGCGGATGGAGACTCTGACAATGATTTGTACATAGCACGGGGAAGTTATCAGCATGAACTGGGTTCGGTTTATTATCAGCATATATTGTGTGTGAATGATGGCAAAGGAAGGTTCAGCATTGATAGCTTAGCCATTGGTAATTTAAAAACTTGTGGTGGGGCCGTGAAGGCAGCAGATTATGATAATGATGGCGACCTTGATTTATTTATTGGTGGCCGTGTTTTGCCGCGTTCTTATCCCTTGCCAGACCGCAGTTTTATTTTGCGAAATGATTCAAAAGAAAGAGATAAGCCCGCCTTCACTGACGTAACCCAGCAGCTTTTACCTGAATTGTCGCAAATAGGAATGGTAAGTGATGCTTTGTGGACAGATTTTGACAATGATGGATTGACCGATCTGCTTATAGCAAGTGAGTGGGCACCGTTGACATTTGTAAAAAATAATGGAAATAATTTTATCAACATAACGGGGCAGTCCGGAATTTCAGATCGCCTTGGTTGGTGGAACAGTTTGTCGGGTGCCGATTTTGATAAGGACGGTGACACTGATTATGTAGCGGGCAACTTCGGCAACAACATTTTTTTTAAATGTTCGGAACAGGAACCCATTCGAATTTATTCGAAAGATTTTGATAGCAATGGTTTGTATGACCCTTTTATTTCGTGCTACTGGAAAGACTCCACAGGTTCCAAAAACGAATACTTTTATCATACGCGTGACGACATGATCAAGCAATTAGTAATGATCCGAGGAAAGTTTGATAACTATGCAAAATTCGGAGCGGCCACAGTTCAAAAAGTTTTCACTCCTGAAGAATTGAAGGACACAAAAATCATGAGCGCGAACTGGATGAGCAGCAGCTATGTGGAGAATCTTGGAAACGGAAAATTTAAGATTTCAAAACTTCCCTGGGAAGCCCAACTTGCGCCAGTTTATGGCACCATGCCGTATGATTTAGATGAAGATGGCTGGTTGGATATTCTTTTAGTGGGCAACGATTATGGCATGGAATTGCTTCAGGGCAGGGCCGATGCATTTTACGGTTTGGCTTTGATGAGTGAAGAAGGGAAGGGGTTCAGATCATTGACTATTGATGAGAGCAATTTTTTTGTGCCCAAAGATGCAAGGGGGTTAACAAGGATTTCTGTCGCAGGTAAAGGAGATGTTATTATGGCCACACAAAACCGCGATTCGCTTAAGCTCTTCATTGTTAAAAAACCCGGAGAAATAATCCGGCTCAATTCCAATGAGCAAAAAGTAAAAATTCTTTATCACAATGGAAAGGAAGAAATCAGGGAATTATATTGGGGATCTACTTTTATGAGCCAACAATCACGGTCCATAAAAAGGATACCGGTTATGAAGCGTTTGATTTTTATGGATAGCCGTAGCATGATAACCCGAACATTTCAATAATTTTGAATTTATGAGATGTACTTGCGTCATTTTTGTTTTGATCGCCATACTTATGCTTTCCTGCAATAGAGATCAACGGGAAATTAAATATGGTGCTGAGGATGCCGAACTACTTCACGCGTGCCAAAAAGGGCTTACCGATGTTATTGTACTTGATATTTTTACGCCTCCTGTAGCGAGCAGGATTTATGTGTATCCCATGCTGGCAGCCTATGAGGCCGGGAGATTTTCAAACACAGGATCAAAATCGTTGACAGCAAGCTTAAATTTTTTTGAAAATATTCCTCAACCTGAAGCAGGCCTTGATTATGATTTTACGGTTGCCGCCATCAGGGCATTTGCCGAGACATCAAAAAAAGTAATTTTCTCCAAGAACAAGATCGATGATTTGGAAACAGAGTTGTTGGATAAAATAAAATCCAGAAGTTCATCTGAAGTATTTGACCGATCATTGAATTTTGGCAGCAAAGTAGCCGAAGTTATTATTGCCAGACTAAGCCAGGACAATTACAAAGAGACACGAGGTATGGAACGGTTCGAGGTTAAAATACTTCCCGGCTTATGGGTGCCCACACCTCCTGACTATGCCGATAGTGTGGAGCCACACTGGTCAAAAATGAAAACATTGGTACTGGATTCAGCCAGGCAGTGTAGAGTAGATAACCCAATTCCTTATAGTGATAAAGTGGATAGCCCATTCTGGAATGAATTGATGAATGTTCATGATTTGGTAAATACCATAGACGAAGATTCGGACGAATTGAATATGGCAATTTTTTGGGATGATAACCCATTCGTATCAAGACACAAGGGCCATTTAATGTTCCAGGATAAAAAGATGACGCCAGGGGGCCATTGGTTGTCAATATGCCGTGTTGTTTCCCGTCAGCAGAGTGCTGATTTTTTTACTGCTTCACGGGCGTATGCCCTTACCTCAGTTTCCATTTTCGAAGCATTCATAAGTTGTTGGGATACAAAATATTTTACAAAGCGAGTTCGCCCGGAAACCGATATCAACAATAAAATAAATAAAGACTGGCATCCGCACTTAGTCACTCCTCCATTCCCCGCTTTTACAAGCGGGCACAGTACGGTCTCGTCAGCAGCGGCCGAAACACTAACGGTATTATTTGGTGACGGAGTTGCCTACATAGATTCTACTGAGCTTGAATATGGTTTGCCAATCCGCTCCTTCACTTCTTTTCGACAGGCCGCTTTAGAAGCATCCATCAGCCGGGTATATGCAGGCATCCACTTTCCATCGGATTGCACGGCTGGGAACGAACAAGGAAAAAAAATTGCTCAGTTGGTGATAGAACGACTTAAAAAAAATTCTTTCCCGTTACCTCACTAAAAATAATCTTCATTCATCATTAAAAAAAATACTACCACTATGTCAACCTCCAAATCCTCCCGCAGAAATTTTATCCGCAAAGTAACAGGCACCGCTCTGGCGGGCACCATCGCACCTTCGCTGTTGGGCGGGGCCATTGGCCCGAACGTAAAAATCCTTGAGTTCCCTTTCTACGAAAAGAAAAACTACGCGCCCAACGATCAGGTGAATGTGGCCGTCATTGGCATGGGCATCATGGGCTTCAACAATGCCAACACTACGGTGCAAGTGCCGGGCGTAAAATTGGTGGG
>JAYVAI010000294.1:0-3738 GCA_043751075.1 Cyclobacteriaceae bacterium
TTGGTAACAAAGAAGAATACTTGCAAAAACATATCGGGGTATAGCTGCACCTGAAAGAAAAGAAAAAAAGAAAGCGTCACATTGATAATTCCCAAAGGCCAGCTCCAAATGTTGGCCAATGAAGAAAGCACTACAGCCACCAAGCCACTCACCAAGCCAAAAAATTCGAGGTAGCTAATAGGGTAGCCGAGGATGGTGAAGAAGATGTGGTTGATGTCGAACAGGCTCATCAGAACAGGAATTATCTACGAATAAGCATTTGATAGTCGTAAATTTTATTTTTTTTATATTTCACAGAATTCAATTCTTAATTTTACGCAACAGGCTTCAAGCACAAGATTACATGAATAAATCATACCCCACCTATTTGCAGGCTTTGCTTTTGCTGGTCGTTTGGCTGTTGAGCACAATAGCGGTGGTGCTTTTCGTGATATTATTTGAATCGTACAAGAGTGCATTAGGCATGGCAATTGTGTATTCCCTGTCAATGTTGCTCACCATGGCAGCAGGTTTCTTTCTGCGCAAAAGCTACCATTTGCTGCTATCTGGCTTTTCTATCGGATTGCTACTGCTTGCCACCTTACTGATTTTTAGTGTTCATATCCTTCTTGAACCCCTGAGAAACTTTGCCCCTATTCCTGAAACGCTCATCGCAATTTTGATGGAAGCGAAGAACGATCCTTATTCACTTTTTTTTATGCTTGTTATTGCTGCTCCATTGCTGGAAGAAATCCTTTTTCGTGGAATCATCTTAGACGGGTTTCTGAAAAACTATAAGCCCGCTCAGGGCATCCTGATATCCGCCCTGATGTTTGCGGTTATCCACGGAAATCTGGCTCAGGGGATTGGCGCTTTTGCAATCGGAATAATTTTGGGCTGGCTGTACTGGAAAACAAATTCCCTAAGCCTGTGCATGGCACTTCATGCGATCAATAATCTGACAGGCTTTATAGGAATATTGACAACACCTACCGAAGACATAATGAAAGACATTCAAGACTCAATCAATAACGATATGATTTATTTTGTACTCTACGGTACTGCGTTGATCATGGCAGCTACAATCGTTTGGTACCTTTATATGAAGTGGTTCAAGGCAGCCGACTCACCAAACCCTATTTCAAACGATTAGAACGCATCTCAAGAATACATTTCTTACTTATCGTCTTTCCCTGTGTATGATAAGCAAAGCCAACAAAGGCGTCTGACCGCTTTTACGCTAAGTATTTGAGCGGTCTGACGCCTCGCAGTTCAATTTTTGAGATGGCTTGTACTAATTGATTACGATGCGCGTCTTAAGTTAAAGCTTCACACACACATTCTTCGCTTCCGTAAAAAACCGCAGTGCTTCCCATCCACCTTCGCGGCCCACGCCCGATTGTTTCATGCCACCAAAGGGAGTGCGCAAGTCGCGGAGCAGCCAGCAGTTTACCCAGATGATGCCGCTCTTGATTTGATGAGCCACGTGGTGCGCACGTTTTAAATTCTCTGTCCAGATCGTTGCGCTCAATCCGTAGGCTGTGGCATTGGCGAAAGCGATTGCATCCTCTTCGGCATCGAACGGCATAATCGTTACCACCGGCCCAAAAATTTCTTCCTGATTGGTGCGGCAATACTGATCGAGGTCAACAATCACCGTGGGCTCCACAAAATATCCATTGGCACACCGGCCAGGCATGGCGATCCGTTTTCCTCCGCATAAAATTTTTCCGCCTTCCGATTTTGCAAGTGCTATGTAAGTCAGCACTTTGTTCATGTGTGCTTCCGAGACTAACGCCCCGACACGCGTCTTCTCTTCGAGCGGATCGCCCACCGTCAATTCTTTTGTTCGTTTTACAAATTCATCCACAAACTTTTCGTAAAGGCTGCGCTCCACCAGCATGCGGGAACCGCACAAACAAATTTCGCCTTGATTGGAGAATGAAGAATGGATGGACGTGCTTACAGCGTTTTCAAAATCACAATCGGCAAAAATAATGTTGGGATTTTTTCCTCCGAGTTCCAACGAAAGTTTTTTGAACATCGGTGCTGCGGTGGCGGCAATAATTTTTCCTGTTGCCGTGCCACCGGTAAAAGATATTGCTGTTACAGCGGGATGCTCTACCATAGCTTGGCCCACTTTATTGCCGAGGCCGTGCACGATGTTCAATACACCGGGAGGCAAGCCGGCTTCCAGGCAAAGTTTTGAAAACAAAAATGCCGTCACGGGCGTAAGCTCGGAAGGCTTTGCCACAACGGTGCAACCTGCGGCAAGTGCGGGTGCAATTTTCCAGGTAAATAAATAGAGCGGAAGGTTCCAGGGATATATGCAGCCAGCCACTCCAAGGGGAGTTCGGGTTGTGTAGTTGATCGCTTCTCCTTCCATTAAATGGGATTCGGAAGATGTGTGCATCGCTGCGGTAGCGTAAAACCGCAGGTTGGCAGAAGCCCTGGGAATGTCCATTGACTTCGCCAACTTCAATGGCTTGCCTTGATCTATGCTTTCGGCCAGTGCCAGTTTTTCTAAATCGCGATCAATCAGGTCGGCAATGGCTAGCAAAATGGAAGTGCGTTTTTGTGCTGGCATAGAAGACCATCCGGCAAATGCTGCTTGTGCTGCCTGTGTGGCAAGTTCTACATCGCGCTTGTCCGAGTCAGGCAGTTGGCTGTAAACTTTTCCCTCTGCGGGATTGTAATTGTCTAAATATTTTCCTGAGAGAGGAGAAGTCAATTGCCCATTGATATAATTGGAGATTTTTTGCATTACAACTGATTGATCAAATTGTTATAGTCTTCGTGTGACCCAATCCAAAACCAAATCATGGTATCATCCTCTTTCCTCCCGATTGCCCGAAAAGAAAAACCGATACGAACCGAATAAATTGGTTCTCTTTCGTGTATCTGCTTAAAATTTAAGGTGGGATGAAAAGGCTCAGATTTCCAGAGAGCGTAAGCCTGCCTTGCCTTATTTCCTATTTTTATGGGAAGGTTGTCGAGTGATTTTCTAAAGCGTTCAGTGGTAACAGAATTCACTATTCAAATTGCAAAGGTTTAGTTTTGCCACTTTTGTACTCTTCTAAAGCCTCTTGCGCTAATATGGATAGCTGTCCCTGAGAATTAGCTAGTGTTTGATCCCAATTTATCTCGTCAAGGATAAGTTGAGCCATAATCTGTTGCTCACTTTTGGAAAGATTTTCTACTTTTTCAACTGCTTTCTTCAATTCATCAATCATAAATCAAATCTACAAATACTTTATTACTTCTTCGTAATCTTAAACTCCACTCTTCTGTTACGTTGCCTGTCCGCTTCGGTAGTGTTGGGGGCAATGGGCTGTGTAGCTCCATATCCTTTGCCATCTACGCGCTCTTTTTTAATTCCTTTTTTTTCCAGATATGATTTTACGGCAAGCACGCGGTCTTGCGATAGTTTCATCAACGCATCTTTGTTGCCTACATTATCGGTATGGCCGCTCACCTCAATTTTTATTGTTGGGTTTTCCACCATGATCTGAACCAGGCGGTCGAGTTCTGGAAATGATTGTGATTTTAACAGGGGCCGGCCTTGCTCGAAAAAAACATTGTTCAACTGCATGGTTTCTCCTACTTCAATGGGCACCAGAAAAAGATCTTTTTGTATTTCGGTGTATTTGGTCATGGTGATAAGTTCCAGGTTTTCGTTCACCGATAAAAAACCTTTTGCCACTGCGCGTATTCCGTAGTTGCGTCCGTTGGGAAGTGTGATGCGGTACGATCCTGTTT
>JAYVAI010000295.1:0-3738 GCA_043751075.1 Cyclobacteriaceae bacterium
TGAACAACCCGGCTGTGATCAATCCGGCTTTCACGGGCATCAACAAAAACCTGATGGCAAATTTCAGTTATCGAACGCAATGGGCGGGGTTTGATGGAACCCCCACCACGGTGGCAGCCAACGCACAAATTTCCTTGTTGGACAATAAGTTGGGAGCAGGTTTGCTTTTTGTGAACGATGGGATTGGAGAAAACACAACCACTAACCTCCATGCCGCCTTCTCTTACAAAATAGATTTCGATGAGCGAACATTTTCATTCGGTATGCAGGCCGGAGTGGTCAACTTCAAAACCGACCCAGGCAAACTCAACATTGATCCCGCCCACCTTGATGATCCTGCCTTTGCGCGAATAAGCGAATCAAAATTCAATCTGGGTGCCGGTGCCGTGTTGAAAAGCGAAAAATTTATTGTCGGCCTTTCGGTGCCAAGGTTGCTTGCCAACTCCTTTGAAACAGACGGAATGAATGTGCAATTGTACCAACAGCATCTTTACCTGTTTGGATCGTATGTTTATTTTTTGAACGAACGCATTTTGCTCAAGCCATCCATTTTATTGAAAGGAGTGAAAGGCGCGCCTCTTTCTGCCGATGTTAACTTCAATCTTGAATTCAACCGCAACTTTACAACCGGGGTTTTCACGCGCAACTTAAAAGCCTTTGGCGCATTGGTTCAATTCAATTTAAAGGAAAAATACAGATTGGCATACGTGTATGAAATCCCTACCAACAAATCGGTGGGCACACAATTCAATACACATGAAGTGATGCTCGGCATCCGCACGGCTGTGTTTGATTTTCATGACAGGTCGATTTCAAATTTTTGAATTCAACTATCGGTTCAACAATTTATTTTCGTATGCAATCCTGATCAACAATTGCACACTGTTGGCATTGAATTTTTTGAAGAGGTTTTTGCGGTGCGTTTCCACAGTGAGCGGACTTAAAAAAAGTTTTTCGGCTATTTGTGGGCCTTTCAGCCCATCGGCCAGCAGTTGAAGTATTTCTTTTTCCCTTCGCGTAAGCAAAAAATTATCGCCTGGCTTTTGGGGGTGCTGAAACTGCTCCAATACTTTGTCGTTGGCTGCTTTGCTCAAATAAATTTTACCATTCGTCACTGCGCGAATGGCCTCTAACAGTTCGGCTCTTTCCATGTTCTTTAACAAATATCCGTTGCCCCCCCGCTGCAAAATTCCGGTGATGATGCCAGCTTCGTTGGTGGAAGTAAGCCCGATTATTTTTGCTTGCTTGTTGGTGACTCTGATTTTTTCACACAACTCTAACCCATTCATATCGGGCAGGCTGATGTCTAACAAAATAATATCGGGTTCATTGCTCGATAGAAATGCAAGTGCTTCGGCTGCTGTTTTACATGCACCAACGATTTCAACGGATGGTTCATCTTTCAGCATGGTTTTTATTCCATCGAGGACTAGAGGATGATCGTCTATCAGGAGGATGTGAATCACAGGTCAACTTGCTTTAAGTATTGCATAAACATCGCAACCTTTCGGGCATCAGCAGCATTGAATAAAAATGGGGAGACGTCCCTTGCCATTTCATCCATGTCCGACTTTTCACAAGTTTGCAGCACACGTTCTTTCAATGCCTGATTGGTTTCTATATTCAATTTGATTTTTAAATACCGGTAATCGGGTTTCGCACCCTTGCCCAGTAAAAACACAACATCAAAAAAATCCCTACCCTTCGATCTCTTTCGGTTGACGATGGTATAAAATTTTTGAGCCAATAAGATATTGATTGGGGTAACCGCTATTTCGGTGAACACATCAAATTTATTGAGGATGATTTTTTCAGGTGTAAATGAATAGTGTTGTGGTTCGGTATCGAGCTGAATCAGTATTTTTTGTTCTTGGTGCCCCGTAAGCCTTTGTTGATACAGCAACGATGGAAATCGGATGTAGCAATGAAAGGCACCTTTGTAAACCGTTTTCATTTCTATCTCATATCCCTCGCGTTCCAATTGTTGTTTAATCGTGCCAGCTATTTTCTCAAAGTCTTTTTCATCTAAACCAAAATTGTCAAAGTCAATGTCTTCCGAAAAACGAGAGTTGCCATGAATGATTCGTAAACAGGTGTCACCTAAAAAGCAAAGCCGATTGGCGTACGTGCTGTCGTCAAAAACTATCTGAAGTATTTTGTATTGTAAATATTCACGAAGGATAAATTCTTTAAACCCCCGCTGGTTTTCTGGATAGTAATTCAGCAGTTCTTCTACCCGTATCATAATTCAAATTTTTTACAAAAGGTATTGACTCTTTTATCCAATAACTTGTTTTTGAAAATCGTAAGGTATTCTTCCATCTGCTGCCGAACTACCTGTTCTTTCAGCAGCGACTGATTGATGCGAAGCGACTCAAAATCTTCGCTTGTCTTTAACGATGGATTCAAATATAAATGGTCAAGCACCAATTTTTCGGGCTCTGCTATTTTACAGACATGCCCATCCACTTCTATCAACCGAAAACCAAATAGGAGCGATGGCTTGAGATGCCGATAGGCAAGTGAACCGATACCTGAATGAAAAGTATGCGGCTTCAAACTGGTGGCAGAAGTAGTGGTGTAAACCCCTTCAGGTATCAGCCCATAGTATGCCCATGCCGACTCGAATGAAATGTAGGACGGAGAGTAAATACGGTTGGCCACCAGCAAATGAAAATAAGGTGAAGGCTTTTTATCGGCAAACATATACCAGCGATTGATAATTTTTTTGATGTACCCTTTATCCTGCCATTCAATAAGTCTGCGAGTGTCAAAGGCATTGTCCCATTTCACTATATCCTGAACAGAGAACACAGTAAAAGGCTTAAAATGCTGTTTAAAGTCAAGAAATTTCAAAGTATGTTTCTATTTATTGTTAAAAATAACAAATTTTAGAAACGTATTCATTATGCGCAAAGTAACAGCCTTCGGAAGGTTGGAAACCCTAAATGAAAGGCATCAAGACACCTTCGAGGTGTCGGACGCCTGAGATTCTTTTATCAAAAAATCCATCATCACTGTAGTGCCAACATTTTTTTGGGAGTCGATGCTCATTTTGCCATTCAGGTAATTGACCCGGCTTTGAATGGTAGCAATACCAGCGTGATTTTGCTCATCAGCTTCCTGTGTAGCAAAGCCACGGCCATTGTCTTCCACAACCACACTGAGACGTTCATTTTCTCTAATAAACTGAATGATAGCTTCTGTTGCCTGTGCATGTTTTATAATATTATTTAAAAGCTCCTGTATAATTCTGAATAACATGATTTCCGTAGTAGGATTTAGTCGTTTGTTCATTCCGTGCAACTCGAGCGAAACCGCTAAAAGTTTTCCCGCACTAATGTTATCGCATAAATCTTTCACTGCATTCGTCAAGCCCAGTTTCATCAACACTTCGGGCATCATGTTATGGGCAATCCGTCTTACCTCTACAGAAGCAGTATCCACAATCGAATAACTTTTTTGAAACAGATCGTTTTCTTTTAATGCCGGAGTATCGTGTTGCAGCGTACTGAAATACATTTTCACGGTAGAGAATAAACCTCCCAACCCATCGTGCAAATCTTTTGCAATACGTGTGCGCTCTGTTTCCTGGCCATTGATCATGCTTTGAAGCGATACTACTTGCTGTTGTCGTTCTAAAAATTTAATCTGCTCTTGTTGATAGTTTTTTTCTTTTTCGGCCAGGAGATGTTTTTGCCGTGAATTTCGATAGAGCAAACCAAGAATAATCAACGC
>JAYVAI010000296.1:0-10017 GCA_043751075.1 Cyclobacteriaceae bacterium
CAACCGCAGGCAGGTGGACATTTCCATCACGGCCAAAGGGCAGCAACTGCTAAAGAAAATAGATGCCAGCCAAGAAGCATGGATGGAAACGATGGGCAAGATTTCAAAAAAGGAAGCTGAAGAACTGAACCGTATATTGGACAAACTTCGTGGCTAAGCCTGCCTCACCATTCCTTAATTGGCTGTGTATATTTTTTTATGTCAAAGGCATCGCGCAAGCTCAGGCTCATCAGGGCCATATCGGCCAGCACATTTTTTTTGAAATGTGGACTTCCCTTCCTCAGTATTTCATGTATGTAGAAACCCTTACGGGGATTGTTGTTTTGATACCGCGCGGAAGGCTGCAATTTATTTTCAAAATATAGCCCATAGATGGTAACGCGGTACCGATTGTCTCTAACCTCTACCACAAACTTACCGCTCCACTCCCCATTCCAATAAATAAGCGGAGTGTTTTGATAGCTGCGGCCATAGCGTATGCAATCCACTAGGTAGTGGTGTATTTCTCCATTGTAGCCCAACTCGTTCCGAACAACTTGCTGTGTAAATATTTTTGACTTTAGCATCGACACTACTTCGCGCCTTAAACTGTCCTCGGTGCCCAAGTACTCATACGTATATTGCCAGGTCAGTTCGTTGTTGGTCACTTCAAAGAGGTCATACTTTTGCCCGTGGGCCAAGTTGGCCAGTAGCAAGCCGAGTAAGATCACCAATCTCATCTTTGTAAAAACGTTAACCAATTGCCACGTTGAGTTACAAAAAAAATAGAATGATGTTGATAGGGGCTTTGATTTATCTCATGCAGGAATTCATTTGATAAAGTTCTTTGAGAGGCGGCTCCTGAACCCACAGTTTCCAAAAAACCATATCTTTTTTTGATAATTGAATCAAAAATCACCCTATTACAATCGGATTCGGTAATAAATTTTGAAAATCTGGTTAAAATATGACCTAACTTTCCAAATATTGCATAGAAATTCAAAAGCAAAGACTCAACCTAAACCCATTACTATGAAAAAATCAGTTGTTTTTCTTGTACTGCTCATCGCGATAAGCGTGCTGGCAGTATTTATGCCGGCCGTGCCCGGGGCTATCATCACCGAAGGGATCAACTCCGGTGATGTCGCCTGGATGCTGACAGCCACCGCGCTGGTGTTGCTGATGACACCGGGCCTCGCCTATTTCTATGGCGGCATGATCAACACCAAAAACATTATCACCACCATGCTGCAAAGTTTTATTGCCATGGGCGTGATCAGTGTGCTGTGGATTGTAGTTGGATTCAGCCTGGCCTTTGGCGATTCCATTGGTGGCTTCATCGGTGATCCCACCTCCTTCTTCATGTTCCAACATGTGCTCGATGGAAAACCTTGGTCGTTGGCGCCCACCATTCCCTTGGTGTTGTTTGCGTTTTTCCAGTTGAAGTTTGCCATCATCACACCGGCACTCATCACGGGCACGTTTGCCGAGCGCATCCGCTTTAAGTCGTATATCATCTTTTTGGTGTTGTTCTCACTCTTTATATATGCACCCCTTGCGCACATGACCTGGCACCCCGATGGGTTCCTTTTTAAACTTGGCGTTCTTGATTTTGCAGGTGGCACCGTAGTGCACATGTCGGCAGGGTTTGCTGCATTGGCTGCTTCTATTTTTCTGAGAAATAAAACTGAAAAGAAAGAGGCTATCGCACCGGCAAACATTCCATTTGTGTTGTTGGGCACGGGCTTGCTTTGGTTCGGATGGTTTGGTTTCAATGCAGGAAGTGCGTTGAGCGCTGGCACGTTGGCAGCCTCGGCATTTGCCACTACCAACACAGCTTCGGCAGCAGCCGGTTTATGTTGGGTGTTGATGGATGCGGTGCGCGGCAAAAAAGCTTCGGCCCTTGGTTTTTGCATCGGTGCTGTTGTGGGCTTGGTGGCCATCACGCCTGGGGCAGGGTTTGTTACCATCCCTTCCAGTTTATTTATAGGAACCATTGCCAGCTTGATCAGCAACGTGGTGGTGCATTGGAAATCCAAAACTTCGTTGGAAGATACATTGGATGTATTCCCTTGCCACGGAGTAGGTGGCGCAGTGGGCATGGTGATGACGGCTTTGCTGGCCAACACGGCTGTGAACGCAGCGAACACTACCGGCAACGGTTTGTTCTTTGGCGAATTCAACCTCTTTAAAGTGCACATGATTTCGCTGGCGTTTACCCTTGTGTTTATCATTGGAGGTTCCTTCCTGATCTTAAAAATCACTGATTTGATTTCGCCTATGGCGGTGAGCAGCGAGGAAAAGAAAGTTGGGTCGGACTACAGTCAGCACGACCTTCATTCATTCGAATTGAAAAAAGAGGTGGCCTAAAAATCACCAAAGCGTTCCGGAGGGTGCGAACTACCCTGTCGGAAACACTTTAGTTTATTGTAAAAAAAAACACATTTAAAATTATGAAAAAAACTTTAATACAAATTTCAAGATATGGTGTGCTGATGAGTGCATTGCTGTGCGGCTACGTGTCGGTAGCACAGGAAACGGTGGTGGCCTCCATTGCAAAACCAGCAGCGAAGGAAGAAAAAATAGTTACGGAAGGCGATGCGCTCGAAACAAAATTGGAAGAAGAAAAAAAGGAGGCAGAAGAAGGAAAATTTTCTGTGAGCGGCTACTTAGACACCTACTACTTCACCAATTTCAACAAGCCCGTTTCGCGCGACAACATGGGGCAGTCTGGTGTGGGCCGTGGTTTCGACAGGCGCGTGGATCAGTTTCAGTTGGGCATGGTGCAAACCGTGTTCAAATACACCAACAGCAAATCGGAAGTAGTGGCCGACCTGGCCTTTGGCCCCAATGCTCAATATGGAAATTATGGGAACGCGCCCGTGATGGCACCGGCCTATGGGTATTCGCTGGGAAATGACACATGGTCTTCGGTGATCATCAAGCAAGCGTATTTCAAATACAACGCCACTGAAAAGTTGTCGTTTATTGCCGGACAGTTCGGTACGCACATCGGGTATGAATACATCGATGCACCGCTCAATTTTTTCTACTCCATCAACCACACCTTCAATAGCGGCATCCCTTTTTATCACACAGGTGTAAAAGCCACGTATGCATTTAGCGACAAGGTGTCGTTGATGTTGGGTGGTGTAAATGGTTTTGATTACGTGCATGACAACAACCGCGCAAAAGGGCTGATAGGCCAACTTACATTAACACCTGCCGAGGGCTTGAGCATTTACCTAAATTATATAAACTCAAACGAATCCAACACGGATGCTGCAACAGGAAAAACCCCAGCCGGAAATTTTACTGTGTATGATTTGAATGGCGGCTATCAGGCAAGCGAAAAACTTTTCCTCGGCTATTGGTTCATGTATGGAAAGCAGAAAGGCACTTTGGGTGCTCCCGGAACATTCGTACCTGCCGATGGCAATGTGGACAAAGTGAAAAGCTGGTATGGTGCCAATCTCTATCTTACCTACGCCTTCTCCGATGTTTTCAGTTTAGGTTTCAGGGGCGAATATTTCGATAACAAATCGGGGGCAAGAGGGTTGAGAAACATTGATACAGATGGCCAAGCCATTGGTGCCTCGGTGAGCACTTATACAGTAACCGGATCCTTTACCCTTGCCGATGGCCACCTGATATTGAAACCGGAATTGAGATCGGATATATTCAACAAATTAGCCGGGACTGGCAACGAGCAATCGCAACAGTTCATGGACTCTAAAGGAAATTTTACAAAGAACGGCCAGACTACTCTTGGCATGGCTGCGATCTATAAATTTTAATTGATGGGGAGTTATACACCTCAGTAACAACAAGGGGTTTTAGAGTGAGGGGGAGGCCAAAAGCCTCCTCTTTTTTTTTGCTATGTTGGAAATTTATTATTCATTCAGTTTGTGCCTTACTTTGTGTGCAACTTTGGAAATATGCTGAAGACCAGTTTGCTCCTTATTGCCAGTATTTGTTTGGGTTCGTTTACCCTCCTGGCCCAAAACAGACTCCCTGCCCTTGAAATGAATGAGCGACTCGGCAGAGGCATTAACATGGGAAACAGCTTTGAAGCTCCCTCAGAAACAGAATGGGGAAATCCCTGGAAGCCCGAGTATTTCAAGATCATATCTCAACTGGGGTTTAAACACGTTCGCCTACCGGTGCGCTGGGAACCGATAGATCGCAGCATGGCTTCATCCCCATACACTGTTAGTCCGTCATTTCTGAATCGCATTAAGCAAGTGGTAGATTCGGCATTCAAATACAATCTGCACATCATCATCAATATGCATCATCACGATGCATTGTATGAGAACCCGGCAGCACAGAAGGCTCGGTTTTTATCTCAGTGGCGCCAGATTGCCGACCACTTCAAAAATTATCCCGATAATTTGTTGTTTGAGGTTTTGAACGAGCCGCACGGCAACCTAACTCCAACTCTCTGGAACGAATATTTTGCTGATGCCCTGAAAGCAATAAGAGAGACCAATCCAACCCGTATAGTTTTAATGGGTGTGGCCGAATATGGCGGCTTGAGTGGTATTGCCCAACTTGTGCTTCCCAGTGATGAGTACATAATCCTTTCTCCCCATTATTACAATCCATTCAACTTCACTCATCAAGGTGCGGAATGGGTTGCAGGGTCCAATATGTGGTTGGGCACCGAATGGCTGGACACAGAGGCCGATCGGGAAACTGTGGCCAGCGACTTTAATTATGCCCTTCAGTTTTCTACCGTAAACCATATTCCTATTCATATAGGAGAGTTTGGCGCTTATGGCAAGGCAGACCAGGAATCGCGCTCGCGGTGGACAACTTTTCTGTCTCGGTGGTTCGAAGAGAAGAAAATGAGTTGGGCCTATTGGGAATTCAGTGCAGGGTTTGGGATTTATAATCCAACCACAAAAACTCTTGCAACAGCATTGACCGATGCCCTTTTGAACAACAAATTATCAGATCCAACACCGGTAATTGCCACTCCGATTTATACGGGTGATTTTTCGAATGGAAGTGACGGATGGTTTCTGTCCACACAAGGCGGTGCATCAGGGACACATACAACATCAGCAGGAAAACTAAACGTTTCAATTGCTCATGGCGGCACCGAAACGTGGCATTTTCAATTGGTAAAAAATAACATTGCCCTTCACAAAGATAAACTCTACCGAATTTCATTTAAAGCAATAGCTGCTGCCGACCGAAGTGCCACCTTTTATGCTGGTAGAGCCGGAAATCCCTGGGATGCCTATAGCGGATACAACGGGATAAGTATTGGCACACAGGAATCTAAGTATGCATTTTCCTTTACGATGAAGGCTTCAACAGATTTGACCTCGCGGTTGGTGTTTGATTTAGGGAAGAGTACAACAGCGATAACCCTTTCTGAAGTTAAAGTGGAGGAACTTAAAATTATGATTACCAAAGTTGAGGGGGAAAATTTTCAATCACGCGTAGAAGTTTACCCAAATCCGGTGACCCAAATTCTTTATTTCAAAGAACCACATCAATATCTCGAAGCACAACTATACGACATGAAAGGAAGACTTTGGGAAACGTTTAGTATCACACAAGAGACCACTTCGATTAGTTTGGAAACCATACCTAGAGGCCTCTATATACTTAAACTCTCGGGTAGCGATTTGAATAACTATATCAAAATCATAAAGGAGTAATACCTTTTGGCCAAATCAAAGTTGAGAATCACAAAATCGACCCTAAGGTTTTACAACCCATTAGTTTTATTACTTTTGTTGCCTTACTAATTCCTAATATCCTAAGTGGGAATTAAAATCCGTAAATCTAAAATCCTAAATCAAACATGGAAGCCTACGGTAAAATACTTCTCATAGCCATGCCTTCCTTTTTGCTGCTGGTGCTGTTCGAAAAATGGTGGGGCTGGCATAAAGGCAACGACACGGTGCCCATCAACGACATGATTTCAAGTTTGAGTTCGGGCATTACCAACGCAACCAAAGATGTGCTGGGATTGAGTGTGGCCATCATATCGTATGGATGGCTCGTGGATAAAGTGGCCATCACGCACATCCAATCGGGTTGGCTTACTTACCTGGTGGCGTTTATCGCCCTTGATGTTGCCGGCTATTTGGTGCACCGCATTTCGCATGAATACAATTTGTTTTGGAACAACCATATCATCCATCACAGCAGCGAAGAATTTAATCTTGCCTGCGCCTTGCGCCAAAGCATTTCATCCATCGTGCGCATCTTTGCCATCTTCTTGTTGCCTGCCGCTTTGTTGGGTGTGCCGCAGCAAGTGATCGCCATCGTGGCACCGTTGCATTTGTTTGCCCAGTTCTGGTATCACACCCAGCATATTGGCAAAATGGGTTTTCTTGAACACATCATTGTCACCCCTTCGCATCACCGGGTACATCACGCCATCAACTCCATTTATCTCGACCGGAATTATTCGCAGATATTTATTATCTGGGATAAACTCTTCGGCACTTTTCAGCCAGAGCTCGCAGATGTTCCCCCTGTCTATGGTGTAACGCGGCCCGTACACACGTGGAACCCCATCAAAATAAATTTCATGCACCTGTGGTTGCTCATCAAAGATGCCTGGCGCGCACAACGCCTATGGGATAAACTCCGGATTTGGTTTATGCCACTTGGTTGGCGCCCTGACGATGTGGCGAAAAATTATCCGGTTTATAAAATCACGGACGTAAACAATTTTAAAAAATATAACCCAAAAATTTCCTCTCCGCTGTTGGCCTGGTGCTGGGTTCAAATGTCTATGGTGTTGCTTTTCATCAGCTACTTGTTTGGCAACATTGCCGCCATTGGTTTGCCCAACATGTTTTTATATGGTGCCTTTGTTTTCCTTTGTGTGTATGCCTACACCGAGGTGTTGGACGGAAACAATTTTGCCTGGCTTTGGGAAGTTTTTAAAAGCGCAGTTGGGATTTATATCATCCTTCGGCAAGGCGATTGGTTTGGCCTGGGCAATTATGTGAATGGAGTTCAGTGGGTGTTGTTCGCTTATTTTGTTTTGTCATCGGTGGTTACGTACTGGTTGGTTTTTCAGCTGGCAAAAAAGGCCGAAACCAATTGAGATTTTTGCATCTTTCCCGACCGTCAAGCCAAACAATTATTTTTATTTATTCAAGTCAGCATTAATAAAAAACTGATGTCACACAAAAATCATATTTCATTGTTTTTTCTTAGTGAAACTTTGTGTCTTTGTGCCTTCGTGGCTAAAAGTTTTACCACAAAGCACACAAAGGCATGCACGAAGGTCACTGAGTCATTCAGAATTCTCTTTGTGCTCTCAGTGGTTCAATTTTCGTACTCTTTGCTACGAACCTGCCTGTCGGGTAGGCAGGGTCACCAAGAAGGAACGAAGTGAACAACATCAGTAAAAAATTCAAAATCGAATAGTATTATGGAAGACTTCCTTGCGGCAGCGGCCCGGTTTATCAACACCACGTCAGGTCACATATTTTTAACGGGCAAGGCAGGCACGGGCAAAACAACGTTTCTCAAAAACCTCGGTAACATTACCCACAAGACACACATTGTGGTGGCGCCCACTGGCATTGCCGCTTTGAACGCGGGCGGTGTCACCATCCATTCACAATTCTTGTTGCCGCCCCTGACTTTTTTGCCCGACCGCTTTTTGCCTGGCGATTTTGCCGAAGGCGGAAGGATCATCAACCAAAATGTGCTGGCCCACAAGCATCCACTCAACAGTGCCCGCAAGCAGGTGCTCCGCTCCATTGACTTGCTGGTGATTGACGAGGTGAGCATGTTGCGTGCCGACCTGCTCGATGCCATTGACTATCGCATGAAAGCGGCACGCGGAAATTTCAGGCAAAGTTTTGGCGGGGTACAAGTACTGTTCATTGGCGACCTGTACCAATTGCCACCGGTAGTAAGAAACGAGGAGCAGGAATTCCTTGGTCGCTATTACAAAAGTGCCTGGTTTTACGAAGCAAAAGCACTGCAAGAGGACACGCTGGTGTACATCGAGCTGGATAAAATTTTTCGACAGCACGACCCCGTGTTTATTGATATACTGAACAACCTGCGCAACAACACATCAACACCTCAAGACATTGAAACGCTGAACGAACATTTTAAAACAGCCGAGGAGATCAGTACACTGAAAGAGGTGATAACCCTCACCACGCACAACTACAAAGCAGATGAACTGAACCAAAAAGAACTGAGAACACTGGCGGCACCCTCACATTTTTTTGATGCCACCCTGGAAGATGATTTCCCCGAAAGCATGTATCCGGTAACGGCTCGGTTGGAACTAAAGGAAGGTGCACAGATCATGTTCATCCGCAACGATACTACCGAAGACAAAAAATATTTCAACGGAAAACTCGCTACGATAAAAAAAATTTCAAAAGGTGAAATATGGGTGGAGATGAGCGGCACCCACGAACAGTACCTGCTAAGGCGCGAGCGCTGGGAAAATAAAAAATACACAGTGCAGGCAGCCACGCAAGACCTGGACGAGGAAGTGATTGGTTCATTTGAACAATATCCAGTGAAACTCGCCTGGGCCATTACGGTGCACAAAAGCCAGGGCCTTACGTTCGACAAAGCGATTATTGATGTGGGCCAGGCATTTGCCGGAGGCCAGGTGTATGTGGCCTTGTCGCGGCTACGCTCGTTGGACGGCCTCGTGTTGCGCACGCGCATTCATCCTTCGGTAATCAGCACCGACAAATTGGTGGCCGATTTTACGCAAGCCAATAATCAACCTGGCCAGCTCAAGGAAGTGATGGAGACAAGGCAACGGATTTTCCTTCAACAGATACTTGGAAATACTTTTGATTTCACATCCCTGACAAAGGATATAAAATACGTGCAGAAAGACCAACACGAGGAAGGGTTTGGTGAAGCAAGCATGAAGCCTGTGCTCACTCAAATCATAGAATCGCTGGAAGCCGAACGCATAAACACAGAAAAATTCAGACGGCAATTGAACGACTTTCTCGCAGCGGGAAATCATCCGCAGTTGATGGAACGCATTGTAAAAGGCGGCACCTATTATCGTTCATTTCTTTTGGGCAACATCCGGTTGCTGCTTGCGCATCTTGAATCGATGAAAAAGCAAAAGCGCGTGAAGGCTTATGTGAACCAACTGACGGAATTGGACCTGGCATTGGGAAAAAAATTGGAAGAGGTGGACAAAGTGCTGCTGTTGGCCGATGGCATATTGCAAGGACATACCAAATTTGAGTTTGCCCCACTTACTAAACAACGCCTTGATGAGCGCACCGCCCTGCTGGCCGAAATAAGAAAAAGTCAGGCAAGGAGCAATCCGTCCCCATCCGTGCCCAAACGAAAAGGGAGCAAATCAAAAAAAAGCAATGAGCCCAGCACCTTTGATATCACCGTTGAAATGATCAACACCGGCATGACGGTAGAGGAGATTGCCAAAAAACGCGAGCTGGTAGCAGGCACCATTGAAAGCCACCTCGCCAAAGCAGTGGCAGAAGGACGTGTAAGCATTTTTAAATTCATGGATGAAGGCACCTTAACGGAAATCATCAACACGCAACGCGAACTGCCCGAAGGATCGACATCCAAGGAATTGTACGAAAAATTGAACGGCAAATTTGGCTATGGCCAACTGCGTGCTGCTATGGCGCATGCGAAGAAAAGTGCGGCATCGGAGTAGATAATTTATTTTATGCTATGAAACGCATCGATCGCCATACTCATTTCAAATGAAATCAAAAATGAATTAATCCTACTTTGTCAAGTTCTAAATTTAAACAAGATCAAAACGGATAATCAAAGTCCTGAACGAAAGTCACCGCTCTCTTTCTCGCCAGCGAAGCGATGACATTTTCGTTGGGGTGTCATTCCGGGCGAGGGGAGAATTTTTTTAAAACTGGTTCACAAGCAAACGAGACCCGGAATCCCGTTAAGGTTTGCGCCAATCTTTATCGGGATCGCGGGTCGAGTAGAATATTTTCAATAGTGATAAAGGTTGAGTGCCCTCGCCCGCGATGACATTTTCATTAATTGGAAGTAACATGACAAAGT
>JAYVAI010000297.1:0-3721 GCA_043751075.1 Cyclobacteriaceae bacterium
TGCATACGGATTAGGGCCGAGGGCACGAGCTTAACTTGCTTGGAAAGTTTTTTTGTAAACCCGCCAGTCAAATAATAATATCGGTATCTTCTGGCAGAACTCGCAAAAGCAGTTTGAACATTTAATATTTCACTGTTCAGGAAATAAGGAACGGAAAAACCCACGTACCCATTTTTATGTTTGTAATACAGCCCCGCGCCCACGTTGGGATTGAACGTGCGGAAAACACCAAACTTATCATCTTCGCGTGAGATGGTAAGCGTATAATCCGACTGCATGGAATTAAAACCGCCCTGCACACCAAAGGAAAGATAAGATGATTTATCCATCCTCGACATGGGAAGTCTATACGAGTAGGCAAAATACAATGAGGTTTCACCGTGAATGCCAATCTGATCTTTGCCAACTATCAATCCCAAACCAACCCGGTTTTGCTTGAAGCCCATGTGTGTGGCAAGGGTAAATGTTTTTGGGGCACCCGGAAAATTTACCCATTGGTTTCTGTAAATGGAAGTGGTGCTTAACTGCAAATGGTTTCCGGCAACGGCAGGATTGAGGAGCAACGGGTCGAACATATACAGCGATTGCACGGTACGTTGTTGAGCCTTGCCCGCATGGGCAATGGCTATGAGCAGCATAAAAAATATTATCAGCTTCTTCATCGTATCAATTCAAAGTAGCCAGTGACAGGTTTTGAACCATCGCGTTTGTCAATGATATAAAAATAAGTACCATCGGGCAACTTGTCGCCAAAGAGATACACACCTTGTTCGCCAAAGCCTTTGAAAACAATATTGGAATTGTCATAGCCATCGGCTTCATATACTTTAATCCCAGAGCGGTTAAATACTTTGACATTGTTGTTAGGAAAATTTTGAAGGCAATCAATAATCCAAAAATCGTTGGCCCCATCGCCATTAGCTGATACCAGGTTGTACGAAAGAATTTGAGTACCCATTTCAAGAGAAGCATTCCCTTCACATCCTTCGGAAGAAACAAATTCAACCGTATAGGCCCCGGCAGGCAAATTATAAACTTCGGGTCCACCACCCGCTCTGTTGCCGGTTGCATCATACCACGATATGTCTGTGAGCACCACTTCCTGATTGTTTATCAATTCAAGTGTGAACACACCCGATGCAGTAAGGCAGAACGCAGGCGTAGAGGTAATGTTTACCAATGGAATAACGCGAGCATCTTTCACAGTAACGGTGGCAGGCAGCGACACGCACCCTGTTATCATATCGGTAGCCGTAACACTATACGGGCCAACATCGCGATCAAAATAATCGGATCCTATAAAATCATGAGCTGGCTTCACAGCACTTCCATCATACCATTTAAAAGTATGGGCGATGGTAATTCCTTTCACGTTTGAGGCAACCCATCCATTGGGAAAATCACAGTTTGTCCTGTCGCGCATAACCAGGGCGGTAGGTGCAGGTGGAATAATTCTGCCATCAATTATTTTTCCACTCTTATCACTCACGCACCCGGTCAGTTGGCGCGTCACCCTCACCGAGTAATCACCGGCTATCCGGCCAATGAGCCTATGGTTTCCGGTTACGATGGGGGTTGCAGCGTTGGGTATGGTTGCACCGGTAAACCAATCGAATGTGTAGCCGGCAATCTGGTTGTTGTTTGCGGTGGCCGAAAGTTGCCCGTTGGCAATGGTGTCATCACAATTCACATTTGGATTTTCAGGCACGACCACTACCTCAGGAAGTTTTCTTGCGTCTGCTACCTCTTCTGCTTGCACTGTTGCACAGCCAGTGTTGTTGTCCACTACGCGCACGGTATAAAATCCTTGTGCTAGATTATTTGGCGTTGTGAAGTTCTGCACAAACCCAGGCACGTTTGGCATATTCGCAATGTCAGGAGTTAGCGTTGCGAGGTTAGGGTCATTCACTTTATTGCCAAAATATAAATCGGCAGTGAAATCAAGCGGGAACGGGTAAGCAGGATTGATGTTTATGATCCCGGCAAACACCGACCCATCCTGGCCTGCGCACAGCGTTCTTTCCGTTGAACTCAATGCCAGTTGCGGGAAGAACTGAGGACCGTTATCAGGCACAATATACAAGGCACTTTTCTTACATCCGGTCACCAGGTTTGCAACCTCAAGGGAATAATTTCCATTCTTTAAACCTGCGATGGTACTGGTAGTGGCGAAGCGTGTGCCGGTTATGTCCAAACTTGGAAACCACGCGAAGGTATAGTTTGCATTGGTGTCGTTCTGATTGTCGGCAGTGGACATCAAAACACCTGTTCCAAAAGTAGGATCGCAACTGATCTGTGGGGTGGTCAACGTAATTTCAACAACGGGATAAACAATGTTTTGATCTTTTAGCTCCACTTCGGTGGGTGCCGATTTGCAATCGGTGGTAAGGTCTTTCACCAGCACATAATACTTTCCGTTTTTTATTGGCGTGAGCAAAGGTGTTATGGTTGTCAACAGATTGGCAGGGGTGAAATTTCCACTGTACCATTCGTACTCAAAATTGGGAGGTGCAATAGCTGCTCCGGAGAATGGTGGCCCACCTCCAATGGAGATGCTTGTCACTACTGCGCTGCCATCACCAATGCAAGTAGTGGGCTCGGTTTTGTTTACGGTAATGATATTGGGCAGGCTTACGTTGCGATCAACTGTTACTGTAACATCCGAAATGAAATTGCAACCTGTTATCTGGTTTTGTACCGTTAATGAATAATTGCCTTCTGGCGAATTGGCAAGGTTGCCGATGTTACCAACGGCACTCTGAACAATGGTTGAACCAATTTGTGGGGAAGCGATGGGCAAGTTGGTGTTGTTGAATTTCCAATTGAACAAATACGTGTCAAAGGTATTGTCCTGTTCCAAGGCAGTTGCCTGCACCTGGCCATTTGGTATAAGCACGCTACAACTTGAGTTGGGAACAAACGTGTAAGACACTTTAGGGAAAAGGCGCTTATCCTGAATGTCCACTTTATAAGGAGCCGATGAACATGTGCGCCCTGGACC
The DNA here is from genome assembly GCA_043751075.1 of Cyclobacteriaceae bacterium. GTDB lineage: Bacteria > Bacteroidota > Bacteroidia > Cytophagales > Cyclobacteriaceae > ELB16-189. The sequence continues at coordinate 3,002 of JAYVAI010000297.1, forward strand.
ACCGGTTACACGGGTAGCCACCACATAGTATGAATCAAAGCCAATCGTATTATAATTAGTATTGTCCAATAGCACGGATGGTGAATTGCTCAACACTGTATTTCCGATAGAGGCCCTATCGTACGAGAACATAAAATCACTAATCGGGAAGTCACCAGTCAGGTTACTTTGTATTGTACCATTACGGTCAATTACTTTAACTTCATTCACTAATAAACTTCCATCTGGGTTGCACAGCACCTGATCAGTTGGTATCACTAATTGTGTAAACACAGGAGTGGAATTTCGGAAGATCGTAGTGGAGCCAGTGGAACCGCAACCTGTTTGAGTATTGGTGGCGGATACGGTGTAAACTCCATCTCTCAACCCAATTGGGTTATCGCCATCACCATCAGTACCAACTTCGTCACCATCATTTGTTCCCACGATAAGTCCTGAAATTACTCCCGGAGTTGCCGAAGTTGTCCAGTTGTAAGTATAAACAAAAGGAGTAGGAACGAATGGCAAGTTCACCGAAGCATCGGTCACTTTCACTTTTACTTCGCCTTCAAAGAAAGCCGGATCGCACGAGGTGTTGGCAAATGGTGAGAGGGCAACAATCGGCAAAATCTGTTTGTTCAGAATATCTACTTTAAAAGGTGGCGAAGAACAGCCAAGCCCTGGGCCATTGGTTCTTCGTGTGGCTACTACAAAATAGGTGTCCGCTCCAATGGTTGGAAA
>JAYVAI010000298.1:0-9969 GCA_043751075.1 Cyclobacteriaceae bacterium
TTCCGTGATCAAACCGGGGCTTGATCAATCCAATGGGCACTGCGCGCAAAGGTTCATGGGCCAATGATCCCGGCAACGGTTGTTTTAATTTTTCGGAGAGATGTTGGTAATCCAAAATCATGCGCTTATTGACCGCTAACGGATTTGCACAATTTCTTCTGTTCGTCAGTGACCATTTGGTCGCCCTGGCCTTCCGACTTGTTAAATGAAATGCACGCCAAACCTTTGTTGCCATTTTTCAGATATGCCATGCCGAGATAAAAATAAATCTTATCAACAAAGGGATCCATGTCCAGCGCCATCTTCAGCAACCGCTCTGCATTGGCATAATCTTTCTTCACCAAAAAAAATACGCCTTTGTTGCGATAGGCCCATGCGTTGTAAGGGTCAATGCCTATGCTTTCGTTTATATCTGCCTCCGCTTTATCAAGTTCATCCATACTCAAATAAATAAACCCCCGGTTGTTAAGAAAATAAGGTTGCTGTGGAGCCAGCACCAACGCTTTGCTCACCCACTCCAAGGCTTTTCCAAAATTAGATTTCTCTATTTCTATTAAAGCCAATGTGTTGTAGATGTTGGGCTCATCGGGCTTCAAGGTCATGGCACTCTCCAATTCCATTTTTGCCAGATCAAAGTTCTTCAAATAAAATTGAACCGTAGCATGGTTCACTTTATAATCCATGTTGTCCGGTTCGATGGCCGTTGCCTTGTCAAAGGCTTGCAACGCCTTAGGAAATTCGTGCATTTTGGTATAGACCAATCCTTGCGTAAAATATAGCAAAGCCGTATCGGGTTTTAGGTTGCCTGCTTTTTCCAAATCGGCCAAAGCGTTATAGTACTCTTTCAATTCATAACTGGTATTGGCATGGTTGAATAGTGCATTGATAAAATCAGGTTTGCAGGCAATTGCCTTTTCATAATTCTCGTGGGCGAGATCAAATCTCTTTTGTTCGAAATAAACGGTGCCCAGGTTGTTCCACGCATCGGCATAGCAGGCATCCACTTTAAGGGCTTCGCCATAGTAGTAGCTGGCTTGCTCATAGTTTCTCTCCTTGAGGGCTACGTTTCCCTTCAACAAAAATCTTTGCAACCGTGTCTCCTTCGAATCTGCGCAGGCAACCAACAACAAAAGCAACATCCACTTTTTCATTTCAAATCCCTTTTACTTTAAAACACAGCGAACCGCGCAATGTTAATGAATGCTTTCAACCCACAACTAAATCTAACCCTCAAAGATAGCGCAATGGATTTTATCAAGTACGACTGTTTAACCCAACTTGCTGATCAGGTCATATTTTCGGTTTAGCAATCGTTAGCACTTTCTTTTGGCATTTAATATTTTGATTAGTTAAAAGTTCTGTTTTCCTTTGAGCCTTCATTATGACAAACACGAGAAACAATCACGGCCACCATCATGCACATAGCTTGTGTGGCTTGTCTTTGTTTTAAATGATTTATAAAAATTATTAAAAAAGGCTTGCCAACAAACTGGTAAGCCTTTTTGTTTTTTTTAACATCTATACTTTATGAGCACTGTTTTACGAATTGCCGTTCAAAAATCCGGAAGGTTGCAAGAGGAGTCGCTGAAGCTATTGAAAGAAAGCGGCTTGAGTTTCAGCAATGGCAAAGACCAATTAAAAACTCAGGCCACCAATTTTCCGGTGGAACTATTGTTTCTGCGCGATGACGACATTCCGCAATATGTGGAAGACAAAGTTGCCGATGCCGGCATTGTGGGTGAAAATGTGATGGTGGAGAAGCACAAGAATAATGAGTTGATAAAGCGTTTGGATTTTGCCAAATGCAGATTGTCCATTGCCATACCGAGGGCTGACACGTATGGAGGTATTGCATCGCTGGCCGGAAAAAACATTGCCACTTCTTACCCTACCATTGTAAAGAAATTTCTTGCCAGCAATAATATTGAAGCCGGCATACATGAGATCAGCGGATCGGTAGAAATTGCCCCCGGCATTGGGCTGGCCGATGCCATCTGCGATATTGTTAGCACGGGCAGCACTTTGCTTAGCAATGGATTGAAAGAAGTAGAAGTGGTGATGCAATCTGAAGCGGTGCTGATAGCCACGCCCAACCTGGCGAGTGAAAAGAAAAAAATATTAGATCAGCTGCTCTTTCGCATTCAGGCGGTGCAGTCGGCAAAAAACAGTAAATACATTTTGTTGAATTGCCCGGATGAATCCATTGAAAAAATCACCAGCGTTATTCCGGGCATGAAGAGCCCCACCATTATGCCACTGAAAAGGCAAGGCTGGTCGTCCCTTCATTCGGTGGTGAACGAAAATGATTTTTGGGAAAAAATAGATATGTTAAAATCATTTGGTGCCGAAGGGATATTGGTGATACCCATAGAAAAAATGATTGCATAGCTATGAAGATCATCAACAAACCTGATCGAGCGCAATGGCCTCAACTTTGCCAAAGGCCGCAAATTGAATTGGAGTTTTTGGAAAGCGCTGTGAAGAACGTGCTGGGTCGCGTTCGCAAATCCGGTGATGCAGCACTGAAAGAATTCACCTTACAATTTGATAAAGTAAGCTTGCACAACATCGCGGTAACGGAAACTGAAATTGACTATGCCGTCCGCACAGTGCCTTCTCCATTAAAAGCAGCCATACTTGCGGCAGCCAAAAACATAGAAACATTTCATGCCGCTCAAAAGCGACCGATATCATTTATCGAAACCATGCCGGGCGTAACATGCTGGCGAAAAGAAACCGCAGTGCAGAAGGTTGGCATTTATATTCCAGGCGGCTCTGCTCCTCTTTTCTCCACGGTATTGATGTTGGGTGTGCCCGCCAGGTTGGCTGGTTGCAGCGAAGTTATTCTTTGCACCCCACCCGATAAAGAAGGAAAAGTAAATCCAGCCATTTTGTTTGCTGCACATCAAACAGGAATAAAAAAAATATTTAAAGTTGGCGGTGCACAAGCCATCGCTGCCATGGCATACGGAACGGAGACGATACCATCGGTAAGTAAAATATTCGGGCCGGGAAATCAATACGTAACCAAAGCCAAGCAGTTGGTAAGCCAGGAAGGGATTGCCATTGATATGCCGGCCGGGCCTTCGGAAGTTTTTGTGATTGCGGATAGCGCGGCTGATCCATCATACCTGGCAGCAGATCTCTTGTCGCAAGCGGAACATGGCACGGATAGCCAGGTGATATTGGCAACCACCAACAGCGAGTTAGTTCCCACGGTGTTGAAAGAAATTGAAAGGCAGGTTTCTCAATTGCCAAGAAAAGATATTGCTATTGAAGCGTTGGCCAATAGTCTTGCCATTGTATTTGCATTTACGAACGATATGATTGATTTTACCAATGAGTTTGCACCAGAGCATTTGATCATCAATACTACCGACTGCGATCAATTGGTTGAAAAGATATTCAATGCCGGTTCAATTTTTCTGGGGCCTTACACACCCGAAGCGGCCGGTGACTATGCATCGGGAACAAACCATACCTTGCCCACCAACGGGTTTGCCAAAGCATTTGGTGGCGTTTCGTTGGAAAGTTTTGTTAAGTACATCACCGTCCAAAAAATTACAAAGCAAGGACTTGAAACACTCGGCCCCATTGTGGAAGTGATGGCAGAAGCTGAACAATTAAAAGGCCATGCCGAGGCAGTAAGGATAAGAAGAAAGTAAATTTATGTTTGAACTAAAATCCCTTATCCGTAAAAATGTTTTGAACTTGAAACCATATTCATCGGCACGTGATGAGTTTCAGGGAAGCGCGTCTGTATTTTTAGATGCCAACGAAAATCCTTACCCTTCGCACTACAACCGCTATCCCGATCCGCACCAAGTTAAATTGAAGGGAAAAATTTCGTCCATCAAAAGCATTCCTGTTAATCAGATTTTTCTTGGCAATGGCAGCGATGAGCCCATTGATTTGTTGATCCGCGCTTTTTGCGAGCCCGGTTTCGACAACGTGCTGATCCCTCAACCTACGTATGGAATGTACATGGTGAGTGCCGAAATCAATAACGTTGAAATTAAAACGATAAAACTTACCAATGATTTTGACATTGACATCGACTCACTGCACGATGGCTGGGATGAACACACCAAATTGATATTTCTTTGCAGCCCCAATAACCCTTCTGGAAATTTATTGAGTCCTAAAAAAATAAAATATGTGCTCACCCATTTTCATGGACTCGTTATCGTGGACGAAGCCTATATTGACTTTGCAAATTATCCTGGCTTTGTGCCATTATTAAAAACATATCCCAACTTAGTTGTTTTGCAAACCTTGTCGAAGGCGTGGGGCTTGGCGGCCATCAGGCTGGGAATGTGTTTTGCCAGTGTGGATATTATTGCCGTGCTGAACAAGATCAAGCCGCCTTACAACATCAGTATTGCAACGCAACAAATTGCATTGGAAGAATTGCATTTTGAGGTAAGAAAGAACAGATGGGTGAGTGAGCTCATTGCGGAAAGAGAAAAGTTAAAAGAGGCGCTGACAAAAATCAAATCCGTTCAAAAAGTATTTCCATCCGATGCCAACTTTCTTTTGGTAAAAGTTGCAAACGCAAGAAGTGTCTATGAAGCATTGGTGGAAAAGGGAATCATTGTGCGCGACCGATCTAATGTACTCTTGTGCAACGATTGCCTGCGGATAACTATTGGGACACCAAGTGAAAATCAAGTACTGTTGAAAGAATTATCACAACTATGAAAAAAGTATTATTTATAGATCGCGATGGCACGCTCATCCACGAGCCGGTGGAGGATCCACAAATAGATAGTTTGGATGAATTAAAATTTATTCCAGGGGTTTTTACCTGGCTTGGAAAAATTGCCCGCGAAACAGAGTATGAATTGGTGATGGTTACAAACCAAGATGGCTTAGGCTCGCCAAGTTTTCCTGAAAATACTTTTTGGCCTGTTCAAAAGATGGTGATCAGCACGTTGGAAGGTGAAGGAATCCATTTCAAAGAAGTTCATATTGATCGCTCCCTTCCCCATGAAAATAAAAATACCCGCAAGCCTGGCATCGGAATGCTTGGCCAATATTTTACTGAAGGGTATGATCTGAAAAATTCAATCGTCATTGGCGATCGTATCACCGATATCGAGATGGCAAAAAACTTAGGTGCCACAGGAATTTTATTAAGCGATGGTAGTCTTGCAAGCACGCTTGCCGACAAGAAACTTGATTCCGTTTGCATATTGATAACAACCCATTGGAAAGAAATCTATGCGGCTGTCCTTCCCGCCAGAGCGGCCATTGTGCAACGGACAACCAAAGAGACGGATATTTTTGTTTCTGTGAAGTTGAACGGATCGGGCAAATCCGACATACAAACTGGAATTGGCTTTTACGATCACATGCTGGAACAGTTGGCGCGCCACGGATTGATTGACCTTGAGATAAAAGTGAAAGGCGACCTGCACATTGATGAACATCATACCATTGAAGATACTGCCCTTGCGCTTGGCGATGCTTTCCATAAAGCATTAGGCGACAAACGTGGGATTGAACGCTACGGGTTTTGTTTGCCAATGGACGATTGTCTGGCGCAAACAGCCATTGATTTTGGTGGAAGACCGTGGCTTGTGTGGGAAGCTGCGTTTAAGCGCGAAAAAATTGGAGAGATGCCCACCGAAATGTTCTATCATTTTTTTAAATCATTCTCGGACACTGCGAAATGCAACTTGAACATAAAAGCCGAAGGTGAGAATGAGCACCACAAGATCGAAGCTATCTTCAAATCATTTGCAAAAGCAATAAAAATGGCGGTTAGGAAAGATCCGTTTAGCGATCAATTGCCGAGTACGAAGGGAATGCTTTAAAGATTTATGATTTGAGATGTAAGATGTAAGATTTATTGTAGTGTAGGATTTCGGATTTGAGTTTGAGTTTGAATTTCTTTTAACATTAATTTTTTAAATATTACTTAATTCTACTTTGTCATGTTACTTCCAATTAATGAAAATGTCATCGCTTCGCTAAGCGAGAAAGAGAGAGGTGACTTTCGTTCAGGACTTTGATTATCCGTTTTGATCTTGTCATAAATTTAGAACTTGACAAAGTAGGATTAATACTCGTTTCAGAATTTATTCTAAAATCCAAATCCTAATTCCCAAACCTAAAATCTCAAATCTAAAATCTCAAATCTAAAATAGATTATGGTTGCCGTGATAAAATACAATGCAGGAAACATCCGCTCGGTGGCATTTGCTTTGGAAAGGTTGAATGTGGATTTTGAGTTGACCGATGAGGTTGAAAAAATACAAAAGGCTGATAAGGTTATTTTTCCTGGCGTGGGCGAGGCCAGCAGCACCATGAACTATTTGAAGGAGCGGGGTTTGGATAAAGTAATCAAGCAACTGACGCAACCCGTGCTTGGCATTTGCCTGGGCATGCAACTGATGTGCGCTTACTCAGAAGAGAATGACACAACTTGTCTTGGCATTTTTGATGAGTCCGTCAAATTATTTAAACCATCCAATAAAGAAAAAGTACCACATATTGGCTGGAATTCCCTTTCGCTTTCAAATGGTTGGCTGAACCCCGATCTGAACGGGCAGTTTGTATATTTTGTTCATAGTTATTATGTGCCGGTATGCAAGCACACATCGGCCATCACCGAGTATATTCAACCTTTTAGTTCGGCCATGCGCAAGGGAAATTTTTATGCCGCACAGTTTCACCCCGAAAAATCATCTGCCGTTGGTGAAAAAGTATTGCAAAGTTTTCTAAACATGTCGTAAATCGAAACAAATTTTTCCACATGCGTATCATTCCAGCTATTGACATTATTGATGGTAAATGTGTTCGGCTCACCCAGGGAGACTATCGGCAGAAGAAGATTTATCGGGAAGACCCGGTTGAAGTTGCCTTGGAATTTCAGAATGCAGATTTAGAGAACCTGCACTTAGTGGACCTGGATGGCGCCAAGCAAGGCCACGTGGTAAACTGGGATGTGATACGGGAGATTCAAGAGAAAACTGCTCTCAACATTGACTTTGGTGGTGGTGTAAAAACCGAGCAAGAAGTTGAGCAACTCCTTGACCTGGGCGTGCATAGAATAAACATTGGAAGTATAGCCGTGAAAGAGCCAGAAAAGTTTTCGGCTTGGCTTGTAAAATATGGACCAGAAAATTTTGTCTTGAGTGCCGATGTGAAAGGTGAAAACGTTTCGATCAACGGTTGGCTGGAAGACACCAAGTTCAGGTTGTTTGATCTGGTGGCTGAATTTGAAAAAAATGGACTTGAGTTTTTGACATGCACCGATATTGCCACAGACGGAACACTGAATGGCCCCAACCTGGGGCTCTATAAGAAATTAGTGAAACGTTTTCCCAACCTAAAAGTAGTAGCCAGTGGTGGTGTTGGATGCATGGATGACTTGCGCGAATTAAAATATACAAACGTGTATGGCGCCATTGTAGGCAAAGCCATATACGAAGGTAAAATCAAGTTGGCCGAACTCAGGGAATTTCAAAATTCATAAAGCCAGTCCATGCTCACAAAACGTATCATTCCCTGCTTAGATATCAAAGATGGACGCACGGTGAAGGGCGTTAATTTTGTAAACATCCGCGATGCCGGTGATCCCGTTGAACTGGGTGCTGCGTATGCTCAGCAAGGTGCCGATGAACTTGTCTTTCTGGATATTTCGGCAACCCATGAAAAGAGAAAAACATTTGCTGCCTTGGTGAAAGAAATTGCCAGGCATGTAAATATCCCATTCACCGTGGGTGGCGGCATAAGCTGTGTGGCCGATGTGGCTCCGCTCCTCGAAGCTGGTGCAGATAAGGTGAGCATCAATTCATCGGCAGTACAAAATCCTGATTTGATTGATCAACTTGCCAAAGCATTTGGTTCGCAGTTTGTTGTGCTTGCAATTGATGCAAAAAAAATGGCAAACCAATGGATGGTGCACACGCACGGTGGAAGTATAGCCACCGACAAAAAATTATTTTCATGGGCTAAAGAAGGGCAGTCGCGTGGCGCGGGAGAAATCCTTTTCACCAGCATGGACCATGATGGAACAAAACAAGGCTATGCCATTGATCCGCTGATGAAACTTCATGAACTATTGACGGTGCCGGTGATTGCTTCAGGTGGTGCCGGAAGCAAACAACATTTTCTGGAAGCATTCATCCTCGGCAAAGCCGATGCCGCATTGGCCGCCAGCCTCTTTCACTTTGCTGAACTTAAGATACCAGACCTAAAAAAATATCTTCAAAATAACGATGTGCCTGTTCGGGTATAATGGATATGATTGACATAGAAAAAATAGATTTTGAAAAAACGCAAGGCCTCGTTCCCTGCATAGTGCAAGATGCAAAATCAAATGTTGTTTTAATGCTTGGCTACATGAACCGCGAAGCTCTTGACAAAACCCTTTCCGAAAAGAGGCTTACTTTTTTTAGCCGATCGAAGAAGAGACTTTGGACGAAAGGTGAAACTTCCGGCAACTACATGAGTTTAGTCGAGGTAAAGCAAGATTGCGACCACGACACGCTTTTGTTCAAGGTAAATCCCGCAGGCCCCGCGTGCCACACCGGAGCAGACACTTGCTTTGATGAAACGAATGAATCTTTTGGGCTGGAGTTTTTGGAAAATATTATTCAAGAGCGAAAGAACAATCCTCAAGCAGCATCCTATACCAACCAATTGCTGAATGCCGGAATCAACAAGGTGGCGCAGAAGGTTGGCGAAGAAGCCATTGAATTGGTGATCGAAGCAAAAGACGACAACAAAGAATTATTTCTTGGCGAGGCCGCAGACCTTATGTATCACTACCTTGTGCTATTGGCTGCCAAGGGATTTGAACTAAAAGATGTGATGGAGGTGTTGCGAAAGCGGCATAAATAGAAAGCAGAAAATTTTGTGATCAATGATCCAGAGTTCAAGCTGCGATTATTGTATATCTGATCATGGGGATATTCTGGGCCACACTGTGCGAAATGATTTTTCAATGGAACCCCAATAGTTTTGAATTTATGACACAACTCGAAGCCTTGGATCATTTCTTTTCGCAATTTTTACACTTCAGTTTTGTTACCCTTACTACATTAGGCTATGGAGACGCAGTGCCGGTAGCCTCGATTGCAAAATCATTGGTGATCTTTCAGGGAATGTTCGGAATGCTTTATCCAGTAGTGATGATTGCCCGGCTGGTATCAATGGAAGTCGATCACCGAAAAACATTTAGGCAACAGCCTCCAGTTTAGTTTTTCAAAAAAAAATTCTCGTACCACCTCCCACATATTTGCGACCAATACTAGGCTTGGGATATTTTCACTTTATTTTTTTGGTGTATATTGCTATTGGAAATAAGCCATAGCAGCAAATGTTTGATGAGCACTTATGCAGAAAGGCAATCGTGAACGGAAACTATGAATGGAGGAAACATACCCCCTCAACGGCTGGCCGAAAGGAATGTGCTGCAGGGTGAAATAATTGAGGTAGTGCTGCAAGGGGAAGTAATCAACACCTATGATAATGACAAGCCATTTCCCAGTGCTTTGTTCTTCAAAAAAGTAAATCATAGACCGCTTCATGTGGTTGCGGCTATTGATAAAGTTAAATTGCGCGCGTTTATAATTACCGTGTATGAGCCTTCACCAGAAATTTTTGAGCCTGATTTTAAAACAAAAAAGAATTAAAATGAAAGACCGTTGCCCTCTTTGTGAAGGAAATAAGACCGAAGGCACAACCACTTACACCGTTGATCTTGGGTTTGGTGTAGTGGTGGTACGGGACGTGCCTGCCAAGGTTTGTTCCCAATGTGGTGAGGAATGGATTGATGCATCCGTTGCCCGCTCGTTGGAAAATATTGTGCTTTCAGCCAAAGCCAAGCATAGTTTAGTTGAAGTGGTTGGATATTATTAAACGAAGCTCTTTTTCTAACCTCAAACAGTTCGAAACAAAATGAAGTCATTTCAAATTCAGCATTTGAAATCCGGAAGATTGTTTGTGAAAAAATTC
>JAYVAI010000299.1:0-9929 GCA_043751075.1 Cyclobacteriaceae bacterium
GGTTCTTCAAGTAAAGAGGCACCTTCAATGGTAACAACAAACGTGCGCATAATAATATGAATTTAATGGTAGGTAAATGTACAAAAACGAAAAACAGAATCCCAAAGCACTGGTTCGTGTCTTCACGAATCAGCGGATAGATACAAAAGCCTTGGCTTGGTTCGTGGGGACACGAACCAAGGCAGGCAGGGTGCTGACTTACCATGATAAGGTGGCGAAGGTGTTTTGAAATCTCTGTCTCCGTGGCCTGTGTCTTCACAGACCACTTTCAAACACCCTAAGTTTCTGCCGATCGCCCGACCGGCAACCTAATCAAACCTGATCGCCTCACTCGTATCCAATCAAACCAATGCCTTAAGAAATTCCCTCACCTGTTTGTGTTCGATACCGTTCCTGTTTCCCGATGGGTACTCGTCCATGCTCAATACATATTTCGGATAGTTGTCGCTGATGAGTTCCAGATTTCCAAACTCCCGTGCTATGGTTTGTTCATCTGTAAGCAGATAGGCTACCTGGATATATAATTTTTCGTTGCCCCGCTGGCAAACAAAATCAATCTCCTTGTCTTGATATTTTCCTATATGCACTTCATAACCGGCCACGCGTAAGTGCACATATACAATGTTCTCTAAAATCTTTCCAATATCGCTGGGCCGATAGCCAAGCAAAGCATGGCGCAGCCCCATGTCTTCCAGGTAAAACTTCTGGCCAATCCCCAAAATCTTTTTTCCCCGCAGTTCAGCGCGGTTTACTTTCAATATAAAAAAGGCTTCCTCCAAAAAAAACAGGTAGTTGAGAATAACATTGGGAGAGACAGAAATTTTTTGTGACTTTAAAAAATCACTCACGCTTTTTGCCGAGAGTAAATTCCCAATGTTGTCAGCCAGGTAGCGGACTAAGTTTTTGAGAAGGGAAATATTTCGGATGCTGTGCCTGGCCACCACATCTTTGAAAAGAATGGCCGCGTAAATGTTTCGCAGGTAATCAAAAACAATCTCGTCTTTCAATTCAAGGTTTACCAGGTAAGGAAGGCCGCCATATTTTATATATTGAGAAAAAGACTCCACTCCATCCGGCACATTTCTAAACTCTAAAAATTCGCGGTAGGTAAGGCCAAAAATTTTAAACTCAATATACCGACCGCTCAGGTAGGTGGCCAGTTCACCAGACAATAAAAATGCGTTGCTTCCAGTAATATAGAGGTCGTGTTCGGCTTTGGCATGCAAACTGCGCAGCGTTTTTTCAAAACCATCAATGTCCTGAACCTCGTCAATGAAGATGTGGTTGCGCTTACCTGCAATTAACTGAACCGCCAGATATTTGTTCAGTGACTTGTGATCTACAATGTCTTCAAAATCATTCAGTTCTTTATTGATGTAGATAATGCTGGCGTCCGGCTCGGCCTCTCTTATCTTGTCAATGAGCTGAAGCAATATATAGCTTTTGCCCACCCTGCGTTGCCCAATCAGTACTTTAATCAGATTTTGGCCTACAAACGGGATAATGCGGTCTAAATAAATAGGTCTTTTTATGTATCCCTTGGCCATTTTTAATCTTATTTTACTTATAGATAAAACTTATGCCAAATCTAATAACATTTTATGTATAAGGAAAACATGACTTTCAACTGTTGTGTGTTGGTGCCACCTCTTTTGCCACCGATCGCCCGACCGGCAACCTAATCAAACCTGATCGCCTCTATCGGCCTGATGCGTGTGATGAACCGTGTTGGCAGCAACAACACAAGTGTTACCGTAATAAACACAATGAAGTTTAACATCAACACCGTGCCCCAGCTCCACTCGATGGGCACATACTCCATATAATAATCGTGAGGGTCGAGCGCAATGAACTTGAAATAATCTTGCAGAAAGCAAAGACCTAGGCCAATGGCATTGCCCCACAAAAGCCCTTTGGCAATAAGGCTCATGCCATTGTAAATAAATATGGAACGGATGAGTTTGTCCGTGGCGCCCATCGCTTTCAATATCCCCACCATCTGTGTGCGCTCCATCACCAAAATCAAAATCACGGAGATCATGTTCACACACACTACTACCAAAATTATCACCAGCAGTATTTTCACTTGTCGCTTGATCAGGTCGAGCCACTCAAACACTTGTATATATTTATCGCGCACCGTTTCAATAAAAAGATCAAAGTCCATAGACACACCAATCTCGTTGGCGGATGTTTCCAACGCGGCTTTGTCATGATCATAATTAAAATCCCACAAGGCCGAGAGGCTGCCCCACATCCGGTTGCCTGTATATTCTGGGTTGCTAAGGATTACTTCATCAATTCTATCAATGTGGTTGGCCAGGGCATTGCGCCACAATTGCAAGCCGCTGAAATAATCCATATCCAATTTTACTTCCAGCCCGCCCGCTTCATCCTCAGGCCAATCGTTCAATCGTTGCACCATGCCAATGTCGCCCAATATCACCTTGCCATCAAAATTATCGGAGAGGTTGGTTTCATAAATACCCGTGATTTTTAGTTTGCGCACACGCGGAGGGTTCTGAAAAAAATGAATTGTTACGTCATCGCCTGTCTTTGCATTTATCTTATCGGCAATGATGCGGCTTAGTACTACTTCACGCGCATAGCCCGAATCGGGAAAGTGAATGAAGCGGCCTTCGATTATATTCCTCTCAAACTGATCGCGGCCGAAACTTTTTCCCACCCCTTTAAAAATAATGCCCATCACTTCGTCCTCACTTTTTATCAATCCCGCTTTATGGCTAAACTCCTGCACGTGCATAACAAATCCAAACTGCTCAGGTTGCTGTTGCAAGTCCATGGTGTATTTAAATGACTGTTCTTCCACCGCGTTGTTCATGGTGTATTTGGTAATGAGCAAGTGATTGCTGAACGTGTATATCTTGTTCTTCACTTCCTTTTGAAACCCCTGCATGATCAGGAAGGAAATGATGGAGGCCGCGAGCCCGATGGTGATACTGGCCACGGCAATTTTGTGTATGATGGAAGAGAAACTATTGCCTTGCCCCTGGCGGATTCTTTTAGATATGAAATACGAAAGGTTCAAAGAATGTTTAATTTTGGATTTCTACTCCGCCAAAATAAAAAGAAATGATCAGGATTTGTGTGTTATCTATTTTTTTGTTGGGTTTGGTAAGCTGCGAAGCGCAAAAAACAAAAACGAAGGCTTCGGTAGGTGCTGAACAACTCGACCAATTGCTCCCATTATTAAAGGACAAGCGCGTGGGCCTGGTGGTAAATTATACTGCTTTGGTTGGAAAGGCCCACTTGGTAGATACACTATCTAAGCGCGGTGTTCAGATAAAAAAAATATTCGGACCCGAACATGGTTTCCGTGGCGATGCCGCTGACGGAGAGCATGTGAACGATGCCGTGGATGCAAAAACCAGTGCGCCCATAGTTTCCCTTTACGGAAAAAATAGCAAGCCCACGGCAGAGCAAATCAGCGACCTGGACATACTCATCTTCGACATACAAGATGCCGGTGCGCGGTTTTATACCTACATCAGCACCATGCATTACCTGATGGAGGCGTGTGCCGAAAACGGAAAGAAACTAATTATACTCGATCGCCCCAACCCCAATGGAAGTTATGTGGACGGGCCCATCATGCAGCCCGAACTAAAATCGTTTGTGGGCATGCACCCCATTCCCATTGCGCATGGCATGACCGTGGGCGAGCTTGCCCAAATGATCAATGGCGAAGGCTGGTTGGCGGGCGGCAAAAAATGCGACATACAAATCATCAAAATAAAAAACTGGAAACATGATGACGACTATTCATTACCAGTTGGCCCTTCACCCAATCTGCCAAACGATCAGGCCGTGCGATTGTATCCTTCCATCTGTCTCTTTGAAGGAACCGTGATCAGTTTGGGAAGAGGCACGCGCATGCCTTTTCAGATTTTAGGAAACCCCGAATTAAAAAACATGGAGTTCCAGTTCACACCCATAGCAATCAAAGGTATGTCCATCGAGCCGCCACTAAAAGACAAACTGTGTTATGGAATAGACTTGCGCACGGTAACGCCCGCACGAAAGGTTGACTTAAAATATCTGATCATGTTTTATCAACTGTATCCCGACAAGGAAATTTTTTTCATACCTTATTTTGATAAGCTCGCTGGCACCACACAATTGAAGCAACAGATCAAAGACGGGTTGACCGAAGAACAAATACGTGAAAGCTGGAAACCCGGACTAGAAGTGTTTAATGCAAAGAGGAAAAAATATTTGCTGTACCCTTAACGGGATACTGGACTCTGGCACCAGCATCCAGTAACAAGCATCCAGCATCCAACCTGTCAATGACCAAGCAAGAAAAAGTAAATGACATCTTAAAAACCCTGGATAAACTTTATCCAAAGCCGGAAGTGCCGCTTCAGCATAAAGATGCTTACACACTTTTAATTTCGGTGTTGCTTTCCGCACAGTGCACTGACGAGCGCGTGAACAAAACCACACCCGCTTTATTTAAACTTGCCGATAACCCTTATGACATGGTGAAACTTTCGGTGGAAGAAATCCGGGAGATCATCAAACCCTGTGGACTATCGCCTATGAAATCAAAAGGCATTTATGGTCTTTCAAAAATTTTAATTGAGAAGCACAAAGGCAAAGTGCCTGGCACATTTCAAGATTTAGAGGAGCTTCCTGCGGTGGGGCACAAAACAGCTTCGGTGGTGATGACACAATGGTTTGGCAAGTCGGCTTTTCCGGTGGATACACACATTCACCGCTTGGCCTATCGGTGGGGATTGAGCAACGGAAAAAATGTAGAGCAAACGGAAAAAGATTTGAAGCGGTTGATACCCGAAGAAAAATGGAACAAGGTGCACTTGCAAATAATTTATTTCGGCAGGGAATATTGCCCGGCACGCGGCCACGCGTGGAACGAGTGCCCCGTTTGCAAGAAGCACAGTAGAGCTGACCTCAAAGCATGAAACTAGGATCGATGTAAAGGTTGGATTATTCAGGGTGTATGAAAAACTGCACCAGACCTAATTTAACCCCTTCGGGGTTGTCTCTCTTTTTGCTCCCTACCTCCGGTTTCACCGGAGGTTATTTGTATTCAAGCCCCTTCGGGCTTAGGTGCAATTTAAAACCGCAACAAAAAAGGGACACGCCTTCATCGCTTGCCCAACCTTAGTAGAGGAGAAATCACAAAGAAAAGTCAAACCTTATTACCTTATTTTGGACAATCTGAATAATAAGATTGAGCGTCATATTATAATTAGTTTTGTACTAAGGTTCACCAACACATATATTATTCGACCCTGCCTTATTTTGATCAACTTGCCATACCCCTGTGCCATATCTGTTGTTAGCATTTAGAAAATTTTCCATATATTTCTGAAAATTTACAACATGGATGTTGATACGATAAATCTATTGGGGGGAAGTAAACTTCTAGGTAAGCATGATACGCTAACCATGTTGGCAAAAAAAGGCTTGCCTAAACAATCTCTGGTTTTCTTTCTCAAGCAAAGCCGATTGGACGAAAAATTAGTTTTCAGTTACTTAGATGTGACCAAGCGTACGCTCGATAATTATCAGCCCACTGAGCGCATGCGATTGTATATTTCGGATCGGCTCATTCATCTGGCAGAATTGTTCGCCAAAGGCAAAGAATTATTTAATGGAATTGATGGATTCTCTGAGTGGCTCCATTTGCCATCCATTGACTTGCAAGGCGAAAAACCGATCACCCTCATTTATACCAGAAAAGGCGTAGAGGATTTGCTGACGGTGTTGGGGAGACTGGAACACGGTATTCTCGCATGATCGTTTACCGTTGCACACTTAAAAAATGGGCACGAGATATGAACGGCCAAGGTGCTTTTCTATTGGGCGGTCGCTGGAACACACCCGGTCATTATGCACTTTACACAGCAGAAAATAATTTGTTGACAGCTTTGGAAGTTGCTATCCGAATTCCCCTCACCAAAATCAGTTCAGCGTATGTAATGGTGCCTATTGATATTCCAATGAACGCAGCCATCTACGAACCTCCGTTGATAAAAGGCTGGGATTCAAAAGTACACATCACTCAAAAAATTGGGGACATGTTTTTGGAAGACAATAAATACCTTGCCATGAAAGTGCCGTCCGTATTAATGTCCAATACCTACAATCTCCTATTGAATCCGAAGCATAAATTATTTTCAAAAGTGAAGGCCAACAAAAGCGAACCTTTGCTCTTTGATCAGAGGCTCGTAAAAATAATGACAAAGCAAAATGAGTGATTTGAAGAATAACCTTCGCATCATCTTCATGGGCACACCTGAATTTGCCGTGCCCAGCCTGGAAATTCTGTTACAGAATAAATTCAATGTAGTGGCCGTGATCACCGCGCCTGATAAGCCGCAGGGTAGAGGACAAAAATTAACTCCCTCGCCAGTAAAAGAGTGCGCATTAAAATACAATATCCCGGTTCTTCAACCGGTCAATTTAAAGGCACCATCATTTCTGGAAGAATTGAAAAGCTACGATGTCAATCTTCAAATTGTGGTGGCCTTCCGCATGTTGCCCGAAGTGGTGTGGGCCATGCCACTGTTGGGCACGTTTAATTTACACGGCTCGTTGTTGCCTCAATACCGCGGGGCTGCACCGATCAGCTGGGCGATTATCAACGGAGAAAAAGAAACGGGGGTCACCACATTTTTTCTCAAGCATGAGATTGACACGGGCAGCATTATTTTTCAGGAGAAAGAAATTATTACTGATGAAGACGATGCAGGCTCGTTGTATGAACGCCTCATGCACAAAGGGGCGGCATTGGTTTTGAAAACCGTGAAGGCCATTGAGCACGGTGACTATCCTTCGCTACCGCAAGCCACATCATCGGAAATAAAACATGCTCCTAAAATTTTTAAAGAGACTTGTCAGATAAACTGGAACCAACCCAGCGAAGAAGTCAGAAATTTTGTGAGAGGGCTTAGTCCTTATCCGGGCGCGTGGGCTACTTTCAACGGACGGACATTTAAAATATTCAACATTAAAAACTTCCCTTCCGATAAAGCAGGTTCAGAATTTGAGAAGCCGGATATTGCAACAGGCGAATTTCAAACAGACAACAAAACTTATCTTGCAGTAAAAACTTCCGATGGTTGGGTTTCAATCATAGAATTTCAGCCGGAAGGGAAAAAGAGAATGAACGTGCAAGAGTATTTTAGGGGAAACAAAATTTAACCGGTATCAAGCATCCAGTTTCCAGCAACCAGTATCATAATATGATCATCTCCCTCATAGCAGCACTCACAAAAAACCGGGTCATCGGCAAAAACAACGACCTGCCCTGGCATCTGCCGGACGACATGAAGTATTTTATGCAAACCACCAAAGGCCATCACGTGATCATGGGCAGAAAAAATTATGAATCCATTCCTGAAAAATTCAGGCCACTGCCCAACCGGACAAACATTGTAGTAACACGTCAGAAAAATTTTATGGCTCCGGGCTGCACGATTGTAAACACCATAGAGGCTGGCATTGCCGAGGCACAAACAGCTGGAGAAAAAGAACTCTTCATCATTGGCGGTTCTGAAATTTATTCACTTGGCATGCCGCGCGCCAACAGGCTTTACCTCACCGAAATTGAATCAACGATGGAAGGCGATACGTACTTTCCCGTCATTAACAAAAATGAATGGAAAGAATTGTCGCGCACCCATCATGATGTTGATGCGCGGCATAGCTATGCGTTTGATTTTGTTGTGTATGAAAAAGGAGTGTTATAATATGTCACATGAAACCAGCTTAAAATAATATAGCAGCATGACAATGGACTGGATAAAAAAGTTTTTAAAGAATATTTTATGGGTGAGGGAGAGCGTATTTGCATCCGCCATGAGGATGCAGCATCGAATGCTACTTGATGATTATCTTCAAAGGCATTTGTATGGCAATGAAAAATACCTGCATTCCAATAAATTAAACCGCTATGAGTTTCAAGCCTTTTCTCAGAATGGCGAGGATGGGATTATAAAGGAAATATTTAATAGGATTGGCACCACCAACCGTTTTTTTTGTTGAATTTGGAGTAGAGACAGGTATTGAAACCAACACCACCTACCTAGTTTATAAGGGATGGAGCGGGTATTGGATTGATGGATCACAAAACCACATAAATTCAATCAAGAAAAATGTTTCCAATGCAATTTCAACAGGCCAACTAAAAGTAGCCTGTAGTTTCATTAATGCCGAAAACATAGAAAGTTTATTTCAACGTGCTGATGTTCCTCAAGAATTTGACCTCTTATCCATAGATATTGACAGGAATGACTACCATGTATGGGATGCTATTAAATCATACAATCCGAGGGTTGTTATTATAGAGTACAATTCCACCTTTGGGCCGGGTTGTGAGTTTGTTGTTCCTTACGATGCGGGTGCTATGTGGGACGGAACAAGTAATTTTGGAGCAAGCATTGAGTCTTTATATAAACTTGGAGCAAAGAAAGGATATAAATTAGTGGCGTGTTGCTTTGCCGGGGTAAATGCTTTTTTTGTGAGAGACGATATGATAGGCAACAATTTTGAAGAACCATTTACACCAAAAAATCACTACGAGCCGCCACGTTACTTTTTATCGGCATCAAAAAACGGGCATCCCAGAAAAGTTATATTATAAAGGAGCCGTAAGGTTTGTCCAATTGGGAATTTAGCTTCTCGTCCAATTTGTTAAGTGCTACAAACACCAACTCCAGTCGCTTATTAAAATCCAATTTTATCTAACGTTCGGAATTGCAAATCACGAACAGCAGAAAAATTTACAACGACAAATTTCAGAATCCGAATCGGTGGCCAAAAAAATGCCGGAGATTTAGTAAACCAATCGGCACATGCTATTTTTAAAAATATTCATCACTAACAGTAAATTCAAATTTGTAACTTTCTAAAAATACTACACTATGGAAGGTCATAATCGAATACTCGCCATCCTTTATATTATTTCGGGGGCATTGCAAATATTGGGCATGCTTCTGATGTCCGGATTAATCTCAGCCTTCATACCTTTTATCATGGACAGAGTGGACCCGGAAGCACTTTGGATAATTGAATGGATCGTTCCACTCGTGCGCATTATTGCCATGGTGGTGATCCTCTTTTTTTCTATTCCCTCCATCCTAGGCGGTGTAGCCTTGCTCAATGAAAAGAAATGGGCGATGACGTTATTGTTGATTCTGGGTTGCTTCAAATTGTTTTCTTTTCCCATCGGCACGGCCATTGGCGTTTACACCATTTGGGTGTATTCCAGAAACCATAAAGCAATGGCGCAAGCGAAGTAATGGGAAAACTTACCAACAAAGTAATCTGGATCACGGGTGCCTCGTCAGGTATTGGCGAAGCATTGGTGTATGAGTTGGCGAAAAAAAGTGTGCGCCTTATTTTATCGGCACGCAGAAAAGAAGAGCTTGAGCGTGTGAAAGGAAATTGTCCTGCCGTGTCGCAACTGAACATACGCATTTTGCCGTTGGACCTTGGCGAACCATCCACATTAAAATTGCATACCGAAGCGGCCATTCAGTTATTTGGTCACGTTGATATTTTAATAAACAATGGGGGCATCAGCCAACGCAGCCTTGCCAAAGAAACCTTAGTAGATGTTGACCGCAAGATTATGGAAGTGGATTACTTTGGCACGATGGCACTTTCAAAATATTTGCTCCCCTATTTTATAAAACAAAAGTCTGGTCACTATGTTACCGTTAGCAGTGTGATGGGCCTCATTGGCACACCCTACCGCTCAGGTTATGCAGCGGCCAAACATGCACTGCATGGATTTTTCGATTCGTTGCGAGCAGAGATGTGGAGTGAGCATAAAAATATTTACGTGACCCTTGTTTGTCCCGGATGGATCAAAACAAATATTACGCTCCATGCCATTACCGGAGATGGCACCCCGCTCAACAAGATGGATGGCA
>JAYVAI010000300.1:0-3705 GCA_043751075.1 Cyclobacteriaceae bacterium
CATCAATAACTCGTAAAGCAATAAGACAAAATGTTGGCTCCCATCCTGAATGCCAGCTGTCTTTTTTCTTCGGGATCGTTGTGTATGCGCTTGTCTTCCCAGCCATTTCCAAGATCGCACTCATAAGAATAGTAGAGCACCAATCTTCCTTCGTAAAATAATCCGAACCCTTGTGGAGGCTTGGCATCGTGTTCGTGGATTTTTGGCAAGCCGTTTGGAAATTCAAATTTCTGATGATAGACGGGATGCGTAAAAGGCACTTCCACCAATTCCAACTCGGGAAAAACTTTTTTTAGTTCGATGCGCACAAATTTGTCCATGCCATAATTGTCGTCCACGTGCAGGAAGCCCCCACCGATCAGGTAGTTGCGCAGGTTTTGTGCCTCGTTCATCGAAAACACCACATTGCCATGGCCCGTCATATATAGATAAGGGTAATCAAACAGGTTGGGGCTTCCCACTTCGACTATGTCTTCTTCGGGGGCTACGTTCATTCCCAATTCTTTGTTGCAAAAAGCGATCAGGTTGGGCAAGGCGGTTTTGTTTGCGTACCAATCGCCACCTCCCGAATATTTTAGTTTGGCTATTTTTAAAGAGGCTTGTGCAAGCGAACTGCTCCAAAGTAATGCAATAAATAAAGTGACTATTAGTGTTTTCATTTTTGTGACAAGGAACTTTCGTTTTGTTTATCTGATTTCAAACTTAGCAAAAATAACTTCCGCTTCTGGTTTTAAAAAAATCTTTGGCGGCACACCCCGAAAAAAAATCGGGGCCAGGCTACCTGCCTGTCCGGTAGGCAGTTCCGGAACACGCACAAGGCCAACGCACTTCGGGCCTGCGGCAAAGGCAGGCTTTTCACTGCTATCCTTTGCCGAAAAGTAACTGTAGGAATAAAAATTATTCTCATCATCATTAAACCTTTTGAATCCATTAGACTCTAAGAGCCGATTTTAAACAAACACACTTATGAAAATAAAAAGAAATGTATTTGAAAAAGGTCTTTTAGCACTGGCTATCGTTTCCCTTGCTTATTTATCGTCTTGTAATGACGATAAGTTTGACTTCAACGCCAACGATTCGAACAATGTAGAAAATGAGGCTTCCACAGAAGGCTACTTCGAAGATGTTGACGACATGTCAACGCTGACGGTCTCAGCCGATGCATCCACGTCAACGGGTGCGCGCGAATCTGCTTCTGGCCGGAGTGGTGTAAAGCCTGGCGATGCACGTTTCACCTGCGCAACCGTAACTTTTATATTTGCGGCCGACAATTCTACTGCTATTCCTCACGGCCATATCACCGTTGATTTTGGTAGTGGTTGCACCGATGCAAAGGACAACGTGCGGAAAGGAAAAATCATAGTAGAGTTTAAAGGCAGACGGTTTTTGCCAAACTCACAGATCATCTCTACGCTCATTGGCTATTCCATAAATGGTATTGCCATCGAAGGTGTGCGCACCGTAACCAATACGTCTGCCAGTTTGGAGAGTAACCCTAAATTTACGATCACCGTGGTGGGCGGCAAAGCTACCTGGCCCGATGGAACCTCAGCCACGCGCGAAGTGAACCGCACCCGCGAATGGGTGAGAGCAACCAACCCATCCAACGATCAGTGGATTGTTACAGGAACTGGGGCCGGCACCAACCGCGAAGGCAAAACTTTTCAAATGGAAATAACCAAGCCATTGGTTTACAAAAGGGAGTGTGGCACTTCGCACAAAATGCACTTGGCCGTAGAAGGCACCAAAGTGTTGAAGGTTGATGGAAAAACAATCACCATTGATTTTGGAAACGGAGCCTGCGATAAGTTGGTAACCATAACCATCAATGGCAAGTCGAAGGAGATTGAAGTGAAGGGAAATATTTAAACCGAGGGTATGACAATGAAAAGCGTCAGGCCGCAAAGGCTTGACGTTTTTTTAGAACACATCTAAAAACTCTTGCTCTTTTTCAGTTAAAATGCCTCTCCAATAAAAATATAAATACCCGTTCCCTCACGGGTAAAGGCCACATCAAGGCGAGTGAAGATATCTTTCTTCTGAAATATCAGAAAACGTACACCGCCACCGGCTGCCCACAACATATTTTTTTTGGATAGCGCACCTAAGCTGCCAGACACAGTGCCTGTACTCGCAAACACTGCAGCTCCCCATCTATTGGTAAATCCTAATGGCAAAGGCAACATCCTATACTCCACTTGAGCTGCTACAAGATTTTTATCACGAAATCTTCCCAGGTAATAGCCACGCATAATCGTTTCTCCTCCCAACAATGCGAGCTGATTAAAAGGTGTATCGCCAGCATTGAATTGTCCGTATGCTTGAAATGCCAATACATCACGCTTGTTGATCGAATGGTAATACCGGGTATCTGAAATAATGGTTTTAAATGAGTGATCACTTCCCCAGAAATGATGGTAATTCAATATGGCCAACTCGGAAAAAAAACCATGCCTTACATTCAGTATGTTATGGCGATTGTCATACAAAATACCTGCACCTATTCCAAAGTTAGCCGATCCATTGCTCCCCGTAGGATAATCAAGGGTGGCATTCTGGTTGGGTATAAACTCCACAGAACTAAGGCGCTGGTAATCTGCCTCAATACCGGCATAAAAACTTTTATACACTTTTCGTAAAACACGTTCCTTAATCTGCAACTGGTTTGCATTTACATCCGCAATGTGCTCGCCTGGGGTATAAATGCCTATTCCATGATAGCGTATTGGGTAACTTTGGAAACGCATTCGACCGAGCGTAAACCATCGATTTTGGTGGGAGTATAGTGCGTGATCAAACCATAGGCCGTATTGATTTTCTAGTGTAAAGAATGTAAATCCGTTTACTTCGCTTAGCCGATTGGTGGTATCTCTGCGAGCATAAAAAACAAATACGCTACTTACCCCCAATTCCCAACTGGTTTCGGGAGAATACGCTAATGTGGGGTATGCCAGAAATTCAGCCTTATATAATTCTGTGGTGTCGTTCACCAGGTGGTTCCAATAGCGCGTTATCAATCCAGACTTCTGAGCCCGAACGGAATAATGTGCAACAAGCATTACCAGAATTATAAGAATTCGCTTTATAACCAAAATCACGAGAATGAGTGTCTCACTTCCAATTATACTGAAACATGAGAATAGATCATACTTGATTGCATCGGCAAAATTAAAAAAACCGTTTTTTTTTTGATCCTTGATGAAAACTTAATCGGCCGCGATTTGAGCGGCTCCAATATCACCCGTGTCAAAGGGTATTTTGAACTCCACATAAGCACCTCCAATTCATCATCTGTTATAAAACTTCAATCCGAAAGCTGCAACAGCATAATCCAAAAGGCCTGTGGAATTCCAACCCTCAGGGGCAGCCAATAAACAACGGCCCGCAGCCCAACGGGTTTTATCCTAACCAGGTATATTCTTTATCAAACTGAATTTGCAAGAGGGATTTATGGAGGTATAGCACCAGCGGAGATTTCATCCGTCAAATTATACGATAGAAATGCCTATTGCATTTCTGATGAACTTGGGGAATAAGTGGGGTTCTGCATATTTTATTTTTTTTGCCATAGCAGTAGGCCGACACTTTTTAATATTTGCCCGATCCACGTAATTGCATAAAAGTTTTTTATGCGGCAATACCTCGATCTTTTAAATGAAATCCTCATAAGCGGCACCCCAAAAACCGACCGCACAGGCACGGGCA
>JAYVAI010000301.1:0-3705 GCA_043751075.1 Cyclobacteriaceae bacterium
TAAATAAATCTCATAAAAATAGAATATTATAGGAATATTCACACTAAACATGAAGCTCGTTCGCGTTGGCATGATCAAGCCCAAGTTTCGTTATACAAGGCATTTTATTGTCAACACAAAACGAGGAAGAAATCCAAAAATCCTCAAACTACCCTCCCTGCTCGTATCATTTCTGCATATCCCTGCTTTTTGGAAAGTGCAGTTACGGCCATTGCTATTCGGTTTGTTTTGGTGGCTGGTGTTTTTGCGCTGTCGATCCATTTGCTGAAATATTTTTGATGTGAGCCGGGCAGTGTTTGAAAATAATCATAAGCATCAGGGGCATCGTGAAGGCAGGCGATGAAATCCTGAGATAAAACAAATTCACTTTCATCCGCCTCCAGCACCACGGTGAGCTTATCGCCAAGTTTTTCCCCCAGTCCCTTGCGCATGGCCGCATTCAACGGCAAAATAAAATTGCCATCGCCCATTGGCAGCAAAGCCGTTTGCTTTATTTTAAATGAATCCAATTTGCCCTTCACACGAAAAGAAACTTTAGTGCCGGGCTTTAGTTTGCTGGCCTGGCTTGCGCTGATTTCAATATACGTCCAGCCGGTTTTTTCACCCTGCTTCGCAAATTTGTGAATGGTGGTGGTGAATGTGATCATGATTAAAATTAATTAATAATGTGCAAGTGTACAGTTTTGTGTATGGGACTAAAGTCCCTAAATATTTTATCATCAATTGCCACGGCTTAAGCCCGTGGCAATTGAACACCTTTAGGAAGTGGGCTTCCTGCCCGATCGCTTGGCAGGCGGGTAGCCCAAGGTGGATTGCAAAACTCTACACCCTAACTCAAATCACTTCTCCTTAAAAACTGCTTTATACAATTGGTCCGGATCCAATCCTTCAAAATCACCGATCACAAAATCAGCATGACTTAGTTCATCGGGTGTGTGGGTGGTGGCCACACCAATAACTTTCGCGCCTGCCCTACGTGCCGACTCTACGCCTGACAAAGAATCTTCAAATACCATGCACCGCGCTGGCTCATAGCCCATCCGTGCTGCTACTTTCAAATAAATTTCAGGATCGGGCTTGCCCCGCTCCACATCGGCCTCATCTAAAATAATAGGGAAGTAATTTCCAAACCCTGTGTGGCGAAGCATGAAGTCAACATTGCTACGTGGGGCCGAGGTGCCAATGGCCATAGGAATATTTTTTTCTTTCAGGCGTTTTAAAAAATCGGGCAACCCATTCAAAGCACGAACATCTTTTTCATAAAGCTGGCGGAACAATCCTTCCTTCTCTTCCTCGTAGCGAAGCAATTCTTCCTGCGAAATCTGGCCAAACAAATTGGCTATCCATTCTTTGTTGGTGCGGCCATAAATTTTGCTGATCAATTCCTGGTCGCTTAAATGATAACCGTATTTTTCGCAAAACTGGCGAAGCGAAATTTTATGATAGGGGTTGCTGTCGAAGATCACACCATCCATATCGAAGATCACAGCAAACGGATTCATGCAAGAAGATTTTATAGTACAATAAATTTCCTTCCAATGGTTTTACCCTGTATGGAAAAGCGTGCAACATAAGTTCCGGGCAGCAGCCCAGAAAGGGTGAAGGGATAACCCTGGTTGGCCGGAATGAAAAAGGGTTCGGAAATTTTTGTTCCCAGCAGCGTATAAAATTGAACGGTCATGTCCCTGTCTGTTTTTAAATTAAATTTCCCCTGATCAACAGGGTTGGGATACAGATCAATGACGGGATTTTCAGGAAGGTCTTTGCTCTTGTCATTTTTTAATATGTGAATGCCGCCCAGGGTGTTGCCAACAATGATGGCCGGCCTATCGGTGCTAAATAAATTTGCAATCACTGGCCAAATTCCACCGCCCAGGTTTTTTGGTTTGTAGGTTTCGGTCAGTTCATTAAATACCAAATCCCGCATCGGTGCTGTGGCAAGTTCGGTTGCACGGAAATTTTTATAGATTGAAAGGAACCCTTTCTGATCAGCCAAAATCAAATCGGCTTGTCCATCGGCATCAAGATCGCCTGTGGAAAGGGCAGGGTTTTGTCGTTCTGTGTTTGCACCGAGGCCCAGGTAGCTTTCATTTTGCAACCTATAATTTAATGAGCCGGCAGGGCCCTCATTTTTCCAATACTCAATTGCGCCATTGGTTTTTCCCAACAAGAAATCTGTAAGGCCATCCTGGTTTACATCCACCAAAAGAATGTTTTCGGTTTGCGCGATTTTAATAGGGGTAGTAATTACCTGTTGCCCTCCAAAGTCAAGGCCATTGTTACTTTTGTTAGGAGCATAGTGCAAGGCAGTAACCCCACCCTGGCGGGCCGTGCCCGTAAAAGCAAAATCGAGGGTGCCGTCATTGTTTACATCTGCGAACTGAAGTTTTACATTGTAAAAATTTGCTGTGGAAAAGTTGAGATAGTCATCGGTAATAAATTTAAATTTTGGAACCGTGGCCGTGCCGGTGTTTTCAAAAAAAGTGGTAGTGCCCGCGAAGTCGGCATTGGCGTAGCTGCTGATGAACAAGTCAAGGTCAAAATCGCCATCGGCATCGATCAAAGCGGGCACTGCATAATCGCCCACGTCAATCATTTCTTCCTGAAGGAAGTCTCGCTTCTGAAAAGCAAACTGTGGCAGTTGATTGCTTCCTGTGTTTTTATAAAACCACATTGAATTTTTAAAATCCACATTCAAAAAATTGCGAGCGTACAAATTTGGTGACGACACCAAGTCGCGCAAACCATCAAAGTCAACATCTTCAAAAAAGACGGCCGGAAAATTCAAAAAATTAATGGGACTGGAAATGGGGAACCGGGCAGCGGCAGTCATGAGCGCGTTATCCCTGGTGCCTTTGTTTTCCAAGAGATACACGCGTGCACAGTCCTCTTCGGAAGCTAATAGTTCACGATCGCCATCATTGTCGAGGTCAATAGAAAGAAGGGCTTTGCCACCGGCATGCTGGGTGCGGCCTCCTTCCAGTTCCTCGCACGTTTTTCCAAAAGCAAATATGCCGCAGTCGCATTCTTCAAAGTTTCCAAAGTTCTGTGTTACCCGTTCCAATTGCAGCGAGTCGCACGTGCCGGTGCGTTCCTGGCTCAGGTTTTTGTGCCACTCGATAGAGCCGATGCCCACAAAGCGCATGTTCAAAATGTCCAGGTCGCCATCGCCATCCACATCGTCAATGGCGGGTATGTCCGATTCGTTTATTTTTAAATTGATGTTCCCCGAAAACCCTTTGGTGAGGAGCGGAAATCCCGGATTGAACGATCGCCATTTCAGTTTTCCATCAGCACCTGTAGTGTTCACAAACACGATTATCCCAAAGGGGTCGCTGGTGAAAATATCTTTCTTGCCATCGCAGTTAAAGTCGCGCAGCAACATCCACTGGGTAATTTCGGTGGGGAACAATTCCTCGTATTCGTGGGCCGCAACAAATTGGTTGTTTTGGTTAAGGAATGTAATGAGCTTGTTGGCCGTGCGATCGAACAGTGCCAGGTCTTGCTTATTGTCGCCATTCAAATCAATCGTGTTCACCTGAATGGAGTTTAACCCGCCAGCCCACGGAAGCGTCAACATTTTTCCGTCCACCTCTACTTCAACATCCTGATGCAAGCGGTATGTAAACTGAGCCGTAGCGCAGAAGTTTATGAGTACAATTAAAAGGGTGAAGAAAGATTTCATTTAACGATGCTGATCAATCA
>JAYVAI010000302.1:0-3698 GCA_043751075.1 Cyclobacteriaceae bacterium
TGGCCAACGTGCGGGTAGCCGACAAGAGTGGTGAATGGGATAAAATCCTCAACCTCATAAATCTAAATTAAATTGATTATGCATTTTGTCGTACACCCACTTAGAAGGCATCTGTGAGGATGTCTTTTTTGTTGTTTTTGTTTTGCTGATTTGTAATGGTTGCATTTGAACATATCAATTAGAAAACCGAAAATATTTTACTACCTTTTCAAAAAGCCAAATCATTATGAAACCTCAACACCCATCATTCACCTTCTCCTCTTTCTCCTTCTTCCTGTTGGCTGCTCTTGCGATAATGAGTTGCCAGCGTTCAACCAGTGAAGGAGCCAATGATGAAGTGCGCGCCAACATGATTGCCCGTGCTGCCGAACTGGAATTGAAAACAGAGTACAAAAAAATTCCAGGTGATGCGCTGGCTCACCATTCAGCAGGCTATGCTAAAGTCATCTGCTCGGCAGTTTTTATCACCGGACTTAAAGCCGAGTTCGCAGCAGAAAATGTGGGCTACTTTACCGCACCGTATGATGAGCGGACTAACATGGGCAAACCCGTAATTGATTTTGAAAAAAAATCCGTTTCGATCACGCTCCCCAATGGGCTTGCACGCACGGCCATTTATGTGGGCAGCCAGGGTTGCATTACGCTTCCTGTGGGTGTGGACTCCTTATATTATAAGCCGGTAGAAGTTGTTCGTCATTTGCCCGATGCGGCAACAACACCGTGGCCAATGGGAGATTTGTTGTCGAACCAACCCATGCCTTCCCAAATAGATATGGCCAAAGTAGAGCAGGCGGTGCAGGCAGCTTTCGATCCTGCAGAAGCACTGACGGCAGCATTTGTAGTAACTTATAAAGGACGGCTTATTGCCGAACGCTATAGCGAAGGGATAACAAAAGACACACCGTTGGAAAGTTGGTCGATGGGGAAAAGTTTAACGGCAACCATGCTGGGGATACTTGTGCGCAAGGGAGTTTACACCTTGGATCAACCCGCGCCCATACCACAATGGCAAAAAGAAGGAGATGAAAGGGCAAAGATCAGGATCATGGATATTCTGCACATGTCAAGCGGGCTTCGCTGCCGTGCCCCTCAAGACCCGGACTATGATGCAACATTGGGGTATCCCGATCATTTGTATTTATATACGGGCAGTATCAATTCATTTGAGTATGCCGCTTCGTTGCCACAGCAGTGGCCGCCAAATACAGTAGGCCGCTATAGAAATTCGGATCCGGTTTTAGCTAACTATCTGGTTCGGTTGGGAGTGGAGAGCAAGGGTGATGATTACCTTACTTTTCCCCAACGCGAGTTGTTTGATAAGATAGGAGTGCGCACGATGATAATGGAAACTGATCCCTATGGAAATTTTCTTACGCAAGGCTATGAGTTTGCTTCGGGCAGGGATTGGGCGAGGTTGGGCAATCTTTACTTGCAAGATGGGGTTTGGAACGGGGAGCGGATTTTGCCGGAAGGTTTTGCGAAATTTGTAAGCACACTTGCGCCAGCTTGGGAGGCAGATGGAAGACCAATCTATGGAGGTTTCTTTTGGATAAATGGAGATGGAGCGCGGCCAATTCCCAAAGAAGCGTATATGATGCTGGGGGCCGGTGGGCAGTCCACCACTATTATTCCATCGCACGATTTGGTGATAGTGCGCCTGGGCCACTTCAAAGGTTCAAAGGCGGGTGGCGAAGCGTTGGACAAATCATATTCGCTGCTGATGGAGGCAGTGCCGGAGGGTAAATAGTTGGTTCTATGACGGATAGAGTGCCTGCCCTCCGACAAGGCAGGGGTAGTACAAATTGCCACGACCTTTAGGTCGTGGTTATTTGTAGGTAGACAGCAAGGGCTTTAGCCCCAATTGAATCTTTATTATTGCCTTTCACAATATACTCTTTCATCTATCCGGCTAAAGCCTATCAATATCCCACCGAAGTGCGTCTTTGAAACAACGGGCGTAGGATGGTGCGGTCTAACAAAATTAGTGCGAGGCCCAGATTTAAAAAGATAATTCCGTTCACCAATATTTTTCCATTGAAGGGAATGGCAAAAGAAGGATACTGTATCCATTTATTTTTCAGAGGCAAAGCATCCACCACTAACGATGTGGTGGTATTATCGAATACACCATTGGTAAGCAACACCAGTGAAATGCCGGAGGCGATGATTATTCCCATCAACAACAGCAGCCCTTTGCGGGGAGAAAACAAGGAGGCTACGGGCCGGGCATCCAATCCTTCCATCACTTTTTGCGTAAAGTTTTTGGAGGGCGTTTCAAACGTTGCCTTGCTCATTAAAAAATAACGCACCGATTGCAATTCTTCCAACCGCTTTTTTAAGAAAACAGAATCCTGGATATCTTCTTCCAATTTTGTTTTCTGCAAAGGATCAAGTTCTCCATCTAAGTAGCGAAGTAATTCTTCTTCTTTGGCAGGTGATAATTTTTCCATATCCCTATAAAGTTAATGCTTCTTGTTTCAATATCATTTTCAATTCATCGGCCAGCCGCAACCGCGCCCGGTGGATGCGCACTTTAATGGTGTTGATGTTTTGCCCCATCATGTCCGCCACTTCTTCCATGCTGAACTCTTTGATGTAGAACAATTGTATGGCCAGCCGGTCGGCCTCATTCAATTTGTCCATAGCCTGGGCAATGAAAACCTGTTTGTCGTCTTGCTCAGTTTTGCGGTCTGCTCTTTCAGAGTATTCAACGATTGTGTTTTCAATA
Organism: Cyclobacteriaceae bacterium; assembly: GCA_043751075.1. GTDB lineage: Bacteria > Bacteroidota > Bacteroidia > Cytophagales > Cyclobacteriaceae > ELB16-189. Next base: position 2,729 of record JAYVAI010000302.1, read on the forward strand.
CTTTGAAAAGCAGGTTTTCTTTTTCGCTTGTAGCTGATGGCGGTGTTGAACACGATCCTGTAAAGCCACGTGCTGAATTTTGCCTGACGGTTAAAATTTTTTAGGTATTGAAACGCTTTGACGAACGAGTCCTGTGCAGCCTCCTCAGCATCGGGCCTGCTTTCCAAAATCTTCATGGCGATGGTATAAGCATAACTTTTGTACGCATCCACCAAGGTGGCATAGAGTTGACGCTCCCCAGCCAAAATCCGGTCAATCAATAAATATTCATCTTCGGTGGTGATCACGGCACTTGGACGCTTGTTTTGATTTTGAAGTTACCGATTTAAAGGAAAATGTTTTTGGTGTTACAAAAAAGTCAAGGAAGCGGTTGGCTTTTCCGGAGGGAGTAGAAACGATTGCCAAGGGATGGATTACAGCGGGCTCAGTCTGAGTTTGTGCTAACCATGATATGTTGTCGAGTGGTGACTTTAAATTTGTTTATTTTTGACTAATGCCTTCAATAATCCCCAACTACGAATACGACATCTTCATCTCCTACCGCCACAAGGACAACCTGCCTTCGCAGGGCTTCGGCAGGCAGGCAAATAATGACGGCTGGGTAACGGAGTTTGTAACCAATCTCAAGAAAGAACTCGAAGCCACCTTCAAAGAAGACATCTCCATTTATTTTGATGAGAACCCGCACGATGGCCTTCTTGAAACCCATGATGTGGACGACTCCCTCAAAGAAAAATTAAAATGCCTCATCTTCATTCCCATCATCTCGCAAACCTATTGCGATCCAAAAAGTTTTGCGTGGAGGAATGAGTTTTTGGTGTATAAGAAACTGGCAAGCGAAGATCAGTTTGGATTGAAAGTGAAACTGGCAAGTGGAAATGTGACGAGTAGGATTTTGCCGGTTCGCATTCATGAACTTGATACCGATGACAAAGCACTCCTTGAAAATGAACTCGGCCCGCTGCGGGCT
>JAYVAI010000303.1:0-9880 GCA_043751075.1 Cyclobacteriaceae bacterium
AAAACAACGGACTGAAGTCCGTTGTTACAAAATTGACCGAGGCTACGCCTCTTTGTTATAAAAAGATATGTGCATAGACAAGGGGCTTAAGCCTGCCTGTCCGGTAGGCAGGCCCGTGGCAATTGAAACCCTTTAGGAGTGGGCTTCCTGCCCGATCGCTTGGCAGGCGGGTAGCCCAAATATAGATTGCAAAACTCCCATACTCCCAATAAAAAACCCTCTCCGAAAATCTCGAAGAGGGTTATTTACTGTTGAGGTTCCGAGCGGATTCGAACCGCTGTAGGAGCTTTTGCAGAGCTCAGCCTAGCCACTCGGCCACGGAACCAATTAATTAGGCACTTGGTGTTCAGCGTTTCAAAGGTATTAACTCTTCCTCCATCCGCAAGTCTAAATACCAAATGCCTAATGTCCTAAAAATTACTCTGTCTTCGGCTCCTCTGTTGGTTTGGCCTTTGCTGCACTCATCTTCTCTTTCAACGCACTCAGCGCTTCAATGTCACCTAAGGTAGATTTCTCTGCTTCCTGATTGATCTTATCAACGCTTTTGCCTTTTGGTGCTGCCTTCTTCTTAGGTTGCTGAGGTTGTGCCGGTGCCACAGTCTTCTCTTCCTCTACGGAAGACCAAGTTGCCCGCAAACTCATCACAATGCGCCTGTCATCTTTGGAAAACTCAAGTACTTTAAATTCATACGCATCGCCTACTTCAGGCTTGCTGTTATCTTCCTTCGCCAGGTTTCTTATCGCGCAAAATCCTTCAATTCCATAAGGCAATTCCAGCACAGCACCTTTATCGTTTTTGTTTATGATCGTGCACTTATGCAGCGAACCAATGGTAAAGATTGTTTCGAAAGTATCCCACGGGTTTTCTTCCAAATGCTTATGGCTAAGTGCCAGTCTGCGATTGGCGGCATCCAATTCCAGCACCTGCACATCCAACGACTCACTTACTTTTGTAAATTCTGATGGGTGTTTTATCTTTTTGGTCCAGCTTAAGTCAGACACGTGTACCAACCCATCTATGCCTTCTTCCAGTTCTATGAACAAACCAAAGTTGGTAAGGTTGCGCACAATCCCTTTATGGCGGGTGCCCACGGCATACTTGGCCAGCACATCCTGTCTTGTCCAAGGATCTTCGGTAAGTTGCTTAATGCCCAGCGACATTTTGCGTTCATCGCGGTCTATGGTCAACACCACAGCATTTAGTTCATCACCAACCTTTAAGAAGTCTTGTGGATTGCGCAAGTGCTGCGACCAGCTCATCTCCGACACGTGGATCAATCCTTCCACACCGGGTTGCAATTCCAGGAACGCACCGTAGTCGGCCACATTCACAATCTTGCCTTTTACTTTAGAACCCACTGCAATTTCGGTAGTGAGCGACTCCCACGGATGTGGTGTCAACTGCTTCATGCCCAACGATATTCTACGCTTGTCTTCATCAAAGTCAAGCACCACTACTTTCACCACCTGGTCAAGTTTCAACAACTCCTCAGGATGGCCTATGCGACCCCATGATATATCAGTAATGTGCAGCAATCCATCTACACCACCCAAATCTATAAACACACCGAAGTTGGTCATGTTCTTGATCACGCCTTCCAGCACCTGGCCTTTTTCAAGGTTTGTGAGGATCACAGCCTTCTGTTGTTCAAGGTCTTTTTCGATGAGGACTTTATGAGATACAACCACGTTATCGTTGGTGTAGTTGATCTTCACTACTTTCACTTCAATATTTTTATTTACATAGATGTCGAAGTCGCGTATCGGCTTCACATCAATTTGCGAACCGGGCAAGAATGCTTCGATTCCAAATACGTCCACAATCAAACCACCTTTGGTTCTGCGCTTCACAAATCCTTCAATGATCTGGTCTTTGTCGAGAGCTGTTTGCACATTCTCCCATCCTTTCAACAGTTTCGCTTTTCTGCGCGAAAGAACCAATTGGCCCATCGCGTTTTCGCGCTCTTCAATGAACAGGTCAACCACATCGCCAATTTTAAGATTGGTCATGTCTTTAAATTCTGCCAATGGCACCAAGCCATCCGACTTAAATCCAATGTTCAAGATCACATCGCGGTTGTTGATGCCCACCACGGTGCCAGTTACAAGCTCGCTTTCGTTTACAGATGTAACCGTTCCTTCATATTGTTTTAAAAGGGCTTCACGGTCGTTGTTGGAATAGCCTTCACCAAACCCTTTGCGGTCGTACGCATCCCAATCAAAATTTTCGGTGTTGATGCTGGATTGAGTTGATTCTTTGCGCACCGATACATCGCGTATCATCCGGCTGATTCCTTCTTCCTCTTCGGCTTTCTTTGCTTGTTTGAATTCAGTGAGCTCGTCTTTTTCAAAAAGCTCTTCTGCTGCAGCGCCTTTCACGGCTTTCTTCACAGGGGCATCGTCAATCACCGGTTTGCTTTTTACCTTTGGTTCTTCCGATTTCTCTTTTAAATCTCTGGGGGCTTTTGCCATAAAAAATCTGCCCTGTTTTTACATGCAACAGGCGGGCGACTGCTGCAAATTTGGTTTATGATCCTCCTTCCTGACCTTCAAAAAGAAGCCTCGATGGTTCCATCGGGGCTGCAAATGTAGGGGATTTTTTATAAAACCATTAAGGTTTTATAAGCTCAGGCTGTAGGATACCCAACGCATATTCCAAAAGCACCCTTTGAAATAGCAACGTAACTTCTGCCTGCACTTTAGAGGCAGCACCTTGCACAAAAATTTGGTTGGCCTGGGCCAGGGCCACCTGGGGTGTTACACCTAAAAGATAACTCTCTTGTTGCGTTTGCAAGGCCAACTCTCCCGCCTGAAATTGAGCCAGGCTTGATTCATAATTTTCAATGGCATTGATAAAATTATTATGTGCCCGTTGCACATCCAGCTTTACAGTCCGTTCCAAATTCTGCTGGGTAAGCACACTGTTCTTATACTGAACTTTAGTGTTGACCCTTTGTACTTTGTTTTGAAATCGGCTAAAAATAGGAATGGTAATATTGGCTCCATACGAAAGCGAAGGATTGATCGTGCGAAACTGAGTGTTGAAATTTTCTGGTATCAAAGAGTAATAAAATGATCCATAGTTGGCAAATAGCGACAAGGATGGTAATGAGGTTGAAAGAGAAGATTGAAATGAATATTTGTTTGATTTCATTTGATGATCGAGTTGTTTTAAATCAGCCCGGTTAGCCATCGCCACGGACATAAGACTGTCGAGCGAAGCATGCTGTTGCTTTTTAAAATCTTCACTCAACACCGGATAGGTAACTTCAAAAGTTTGTGAAGGGTCTATTTGCAATGCTTGGGCGAGCATAGACTTATCGTTTTGCAAGGTGTTTTTTGCCCTGATAAAAGTTACCTGGGCTGCCTTTACCAATGCGTCCTGATTATAAACATCTGTGATTGCCCTGGCACCCACATCAAAGAAACCCTGTATTTGTTGTAAACTGCTTTGCTGCGACTTTAGATTTTCTTCGGCTATACGAAGAAGTTCCTGATCCAAAAGTACCTGTAAATATTGCGTGGCAACTAAAGACACAACATCCTGCTTGCTTCGCTTTATCAAATAACCCTGGGCCATCAACTGGTTGTTTGATTGAGCCAACGAACTCATATTTCTTAAACCATTAAATACGGTCAACCCTGCATTCAACTGCCCGCCCAAATAATCGGTGGTAATGTCTTCCAGGTTTCCATTGATTGTGTTTGGTTGTTGGCCTTCTTGTCGCTGCGCCCCGCCAGTTATATTCAGATTGGGCAGGTAGTTTCCAATCGCATTCAGCTTTTGGGCCTGATTGGCTTCCAATTGATTTTTCTGCTGATTGAGAACCATGTTTCTCTCAAGCCCAATCGTCACGGCCTCTTCAAATGTCAATTTGGTTATCGGGTTCTGCGCCCATGCCAAGGTCACTGTTAAAATAATGACCAAAATGGTTAAACTTCTCTTCATAACTTTATTAAGATACTTTTACATCTGACTCCACCAATCCATCCACCACCTTTACCACACGCTTGCCGCGCCTTGCATTTTCTTCGGAGTGTGTCACCTGGATGATGGTGATCCCTTCTTCATTTAATTTTTGAAAAATGTCCATGATTTGTTTTCCCTGATCGGAATGCAGGTTACCGGTGGGCTCATCGGCCAGCAATAATTTTGGCTCGCCCACAATGGCACGGGCAATGCCCACCAATTGCTGCTGCCCGCCTGAAAGCTGTTCAGGAAACAAATCCTTCTTGGCCACCATGTTAAACCGGTCGAGCATTTCGGCCACCATGCTTTTGCGCTGGCCACTGCTAACACCTTTGTACAAGAGTGGTGTTTCGATGTTTTCATACACGGTGAGTTCATCAATCAAATGGTACGCTTGAAAAATGAAACCGATGTAATTTTTATGCATCTCCGATTTCTGTTTCTCTTTGAATTTATGCACAGGCTCATCGAAAAAATAATACTCGCCTGCCGAAGGTTCATCCAACATGCCGATGATGTTCATCAACGTGGATTTGCCCGCGCCACTGGGGCCCATGATGGTGAGAAACTCGCCTTGCTGAACTTCCAGGTCAATACCTTTTAGAATGAATGTCCGCTGGAACCGTGAATCAATGTACTTGTCAATGTTTTTTAATACAATCATGAAAACAATTTTAGTAGTCTTTTACGGTTTGCCTTAACCCGTTGGCCAATTACATGCCAAGAAGCAATACTGGATCAGACGGCCAAAATAAGGATTAGTTGCATAGGGCACCGTCCGCAACCGAAAAAAGATGTCCGAAAGCGGATAATTACCCGAGTCGTCAAGACCGCTACAAGCGGCCAGACGACTAATCAATTAATTCGGTCGGACGACTATATCAATAAACCCGTGGGTAAAGGATAACGTCCACCCTGCGGTTCATTCGCATCCCACCATGATTTTGATTTGAATACACGGGGTTATCCAATCCCCAATCTTTGATGGAAATTATATTTTCGGGAATATCTTTTTGTATAAGGATGTCATACACCGATTGGCTCCGCATTTTTGAAAGATACTCGTTGAATTCGCGGCCACCGATCGGATCGGTATGGCTTATCAGTTGCACCTGATATTTGTCCAGCAAATTAGGGATTGAGTCAAGCCAATCGGAAAGCATCGCAACCTGCTCATCGTTGATATAATAGCTTCCCCCACCGAAATAAATGCTTTTGCGCAACTCATCGGTTTGCTGGGCGCATAATGCAACTGTGTACAAAGTGAGGCAATAACTAAGAATCAAAAATTTCATAGATGCCTTGATAAGCATTACTTAAAATCCAAATCGTCAATCAGAGTCACTTGAACTGATCGCTAACATGCTTCGGCAAGTCGCAATTTTCTTTTTGCCGCGTATCAACCAAATGAAAAATTTTCCATTGGTCATTTTGCCTTACCAATTGAAAGGCATCCACTCCGCAATGGCTAAATGTTTTGCCGATATAAAAAGCGTAGTTAGTCCATACCTGGGCAAAGTCTCCGTCCACGTCAATCTCTGTATCCCAAATGGGCTCGCTCCAAACCTCCTTGTGGGGCGAGCCTACTGCTTTCAAAAATCCTGAAATGGAAGCCTCTCTCTTAAAAACCAGTTTACCGGTTTTGTCTTTGCCAACGCTTGCCAGGGTGGCATTGTCGGTAAAGGCACTATGCACCATAGCACTATCTCCCAGGTTCATTCCACTGAACAAAGTAGTTATAGGTTTCAGTATAGCTAATCCTTCTGGGTCAGTCTGTGCCAGCATGGTGGTAGTTGAGAGCAGTAAAGCAAAGGTCAGAAATTTCATAAGGGAAGATATTAGTCTATAAAGATTGGCAATTTACCGAATAAGATCACGGATAAAATCTTAAATTTCGAATGTTTTAAAATACCGTTATGAAGATTATTGCAAGCCTTATTTTGATTTTCGCTTTTGCCAACACGTTTTCGCAATCCAAAACAGACAGCCTCGAAACCGTGCTGGCTACTGCCAAAGGCGATTTGAAAGTAAAAACATTGAATGAGCTTTTTAGGGCTTACATCAACTCCGAGCCCGTAAAGGCCATAGGATATACAAGTCAGGCGTTGCAACTCGCCACTGAAATTGACGACAAAAAAGGCATGGCAGCATCGTACAATAACCTGGGTGTGGCATACAAAAATCAAGGGGCATTGGACAAGGCACTGGAGTATTATCTCAACTCGCTTAAAATCCATGAGGCGATCCAAAACAAAGAAGGCATAGCCACTTCCAAAAACAACATAGGCAATATTTACTCTTTTAAAAAGGACTACGAAACGGCCATGAAATTTTTTGAGGAGTCGCATACCTTGTTTGTGGAGGCGGGCGATTCAATGAAGATAGTGGGGTCGATGAACAACCTGGGAAACCTGCACAGCGACCTTCAGCTTTTTGAGCAGGCCCTGAAATATTACACCGATGCCATCCGCGTAAGCCAGAAGAAGGGAAAGGTATTTGCTGACCCCGTAAGCAATATTGGAAATTTGTATTTCAAGCAAGGGAACTATCAAAAAGCATCCGAATACTATGAACGCGCACTGGCACTTGCCCGGGCAGAAAATAACCTGCTTATAAAGTTAAATGTGTTTGCAAGCCTGGGCGAAGTATATGTGCGTGGCGGGCAATACAAGAAGGCACAAATTTACCTTGATAGTGCACGCACACTTAGCAATTCGCTTGGGGCATTTGTTTTCGAGCCAGCTATCTTAAAATCATTGGCACTTAATTTCTACAAGCAGGGCAAGATGAAAGACGCTTACGAAACAATGATCCTTTACGATGCCGCAAAGGAAAAAGTATTTGGTGAGGAAAGTTCGCGCAAAATTGCCCAGATGGAAATAGCCCTCGACTTGCAGGAAAAGGAAAAAGAACTTGAGGTGATAAAAAGCCAAAGCCAAATACAGGCACTGCAGCTAAAAAATACCCAAATGGTTATTATTGTTGCGGTATTGGGCTTGGCCTTAACGCTGGGTGGATTAAACCTGTTCTATTCAAGACGAAAATCACCGAGGGCCAAATGATTGAACGAGTTGAGGCAAGAATCCTGCTGGCTTCGTTGACGCAAAGTCAAAGTTTGCTGCGCCACATGCGCACGATTGAATTGGTGATGGAAGCTTATGCCGAAAAATTTGGCGAGGACAAAGACGAATGGGCCATTGCCGGATTGCTGCACGATGCCGACTATGAAGCACACCCGGAAAAACATCCAACCGTTATTGTTGAAAATCTCAATTCGTTGGGTGAACACAAAATCGCCCATGCCATATCGGCCCACTACACAAAGTGGAATGTGCCCTACAACACCTTGCTTGACAAAGCCTTGCTGGCCTGCGATGAACTCACCGGGTTTATTGTGGCCTGTTGCCAGGTGCGCCCGGACGGCATAACCTCGCTGGAGCCAAAGTCGGTGATCAAAAAACTAAAAGATAAGGGGTTTGCCTCTAAAGTGGATCGTGAGGAAGTCTATAAGGGAGCAGAGCTTTTAGGGGTTGACCTGACTGAGCATATTGCTTTTATCATTGCGGTTTTGAAAATGAACCGGGAGGAATTGGCTATTTAAAAGCAAACCATGAGTTGGCAAAATGAATTAAAGCTATGGGGAAATAGCCTTGCCAATGTGCCGATAAGTACTAATTTTGCAAACAACTAAATATCTGCACCATGTTCGAACAAAATGTAGGAGACGGAGCCAATATATTTGTCATCATTGTGGCCGTTATCGTTGGTTTTGTGGCCGCCATCAGTTATGTCGATCACAAAAAGACAACTGAAAAGCAGGAGAAAAAAGATTGAACCATTTTTTCTTCGACAGCAATAAAAAAAGCCCACATCCTTTGATGTGGGCTTTTTGTTTTTCGGGGAGTTGAATTCCATTAGTTTCCCCCGGTTGAGTTTACAGGTGGGGACCTGTATGGGGATTTATAAACTTTCTGATAATCGTGAATGCTCGACTTTTTAAAAAAATCTCCTCCTACAAAATCCAAAAAGATATGAAACTCTTCGGGCTTGCGATATCCGGGCAACGAGGTGGACCCTTCAAAGATGGGAACTATACGAAACTCCTCATCTAAAAAAACAAAATTTGGGTAGCTCATTTGGTTATTGAGCAAGGCCATGGCCAACTGGTGCGCACCTTTGTTTCCGAAAGGCACAAATTTAAAAGTAGTGCCACGGAAAACAACATCGGCAGCTTGCTCGGCATCAAACTTTACGGCATAGTATTTTTCGTTCAGCAACTTGGCAATCTGCTCATCCGTAAACGTATTTTTATCCATCACCTTGCACCAGCCACACCAGTCGGTATATACGTCAATAAAAATTTTGCGCTTCTCGGTTTTGGATTTCTCCACGGCCTCTTCAAAAGTTAACCACTGCACCTTCGGTTCCTGGGCCCAAGCCTGCAAGCCAACCAAAGCAGTAAATACGAAAACCAGATATTTCTTCATGATGATAGTGTGTTGAAATCTCTTCAAGAAACAAATTTAGTAAGAAAAGTAGTTCCGTGGTTCTTCTGCAAAGAACAGGCCGATAAACCTTTCGTAGCCCAATGCAATATCCACTACGGATGCTAACCGTTCGGTATTGATGTACAATTATGTGCGTTTGTGAACATGGTAAAGGGCAAAAAGCGATTTTGAGGTATCGTTTTCAAGGTTTACCACCGTGGCATTTGGTTTGTTAAATGGCAATTGGTGAAGCTAAAAACATATTACAAAGAAATCATATTGATCTTGGGCATTGTGGTTGCCATCATAGTTTCGGTAACAACATTAGCGCAACAACCGAAATCCTCAAGTTCAAAAATCAACTCAATCCAGGCACCAAAAATATCCGGATACCAAATATCCGTTCCCTTTAGAAAATTGGACCCTAAGGTTTTGCAGATAATTTTTCCGATCAGGGAGGCAGTAAATGCCCAAACCTTTTAAGTAGCCTCCAGTTCAAATATTTACCAGGTCACAATGCGTTTGCAATTGCAATATGGATTCTTTCGCAGTTGCTATTATTGTCAATTCATGATCGTAATCATCGATCAACCACTAATATTGGTTTAGTTTTGGTATTGATAAATTAGCGTGGACTCGATCACACACATTGCTCTTGGTGCCATTGCCGGTGAAATCCTGCTGGGCAAAACTATTGGTAAGAAGGCGATGATACTTGGTGCCATAGCAAACAGTTTTCCTGATATCGATTTCCTGGCTTCGTTGTGGCTATCACCCACCGATAATTTATTGGCTCATCGGGGGTTTACACATTCTATACTTTGCGCAACCTTGCTCTCAATGCTTTTTGCGCGGATCGCCACTAAGGCGTATGGAAAGAAACCCGTTACATTCACCGCGTGGCTCTTGTTTTTCTCTATTCAATTGTTGTTGCACCTTTTTGTGGATGCCTTCAATGCCTATGGCGTTGGCTGGTTGATCCCATTCAACAATACCCCGATTTCATTCCATGCTATTTTTGTAGTAGATCCTTTCTACTCTGGTATTTTAGGAATCGTGTTGCTTCTCTTGATAGTGCTGCGGATGCAACAAAGATACAGGGCAAGGCTGGCGGCCCTGGGGCTGCTTATCAGTTCTGTGTATTTGGGCTATGCGTTGGTCAACAAATACTTGGTAGCAGAGGAAATCAAATACCTCCTTGGCAAACAGGGCATTACCTACCAGCGATATTTCATCACACCCACACCGCTCAACACCTGGCTCTGGTTTGTGGTGGCCGAAGTGGATTCAGGTTTTCAAATTGGCTACCGCTCGGTATTCGATAAAACCGAAACAATGCCATTGACATTCGTTCCGAAAAATGAGCAGTTGCTGCAATCGCTTGGAAACGACAGGCCACTTGCTCAATTGAAAAAATTCTCAC
>JAYVAI010000304.1:0-3684 GCA_043751075.1 Cyclobacteriaceae bacterium
TTCTGCTTGTTTTGCTTTCGTAAAAAAATCCAACCCAAGTGAAACCGCATTCCGTTTCTTTTGATCTTTTATCTCCTTGTACCGCTGTTTCGACAACCGATAGTAAACCCAATAATTGCGTTCATCTTCCCAGGCTTCAACTTGTTCAAACTCTTCAATTTCGTCCACAGCAGTGGTTTGGATAATTTGCTCGTAGCTCTCGTGGAATTCTTTGTTCGCATCTATTTGGCTCAATACCGAAGTAGAAGAAATATTCACTTTGATCTCAGAGACAAGGTCTTCCAGTGCACTGCTTTTGGCGGATTGTATATAATTGTTTGTTCCGTCTTTGGCACTATGCCCTATGCCCACATAATATCCGGGCTGAACGGGTTTGGCTGCCAACCATGCTGGTTGTATTTTTTTTGCATTGAGTGATGATGTGTTGGTGGCCGTGGGGCTGCAACCAAACAAAAAAAGTATAATCAATGCTAAATACCTCACTTGAATTTTTAAATGTTGCAAAACGAATATACCATTTCTATGCCAAACCAAGATAAGTAAATTTCAGGGTTCAATAAATGACAATTGAAAATGTACGATTGAGAAAGGCAGGGCGTAAGCATTGTCAACCTGCCTACCAGCAGCAGGCAGGCTGCGTTTTGCCAATTGCCCAATTATCTACTCCCCTCCTCCCGTTTCCACTTCATACGAACTTAGCATGGCACCAAAATATTCGCGGTTCATGCGGGCAATGTTGGTGATCTTGATTCCTTTAGGGCACTCGGCCTCGCAGGCGTACGTGTTAGTGCAAGAGCCAAAACCCTCGGCATCCATCTGGGCAACCATTTTTTCCACGCGTTCGTTTTTTTCCACCTGCCCTTGAGGCAGCAATGCAAACTGTGAAACTTTTGCACCCACAAACAACATGGCGGAAGAATTTTTGCAAGCTGCCACACAGGCACCACAACCTATGCATATTGCAGAATCAAATGCTTCATCAGCAATTTTCTTTGGGATGGGGATTACATTCGCATCGGGCACACCGCCCGTGTTTACGTTTACATAACCACCTGCTTGCTGTATCCGGTCGAAGGCGGTGCGGTCAACTACTAAGTCGCGCACTACCGGAAATGCCTTGGCTCTCCACGGCTCGATGGTAATGGTTTCTCCATCGCTGAACGAACGCATGTGCAACTGGCACGTGGTGGTTTGAAGCGGACCATGCGGATGGCCATTGATATATAAACTGCACATGCCACATATCCCTTCGCGGCAATCGTGATCAAAGGCGATGGGCTCTTCATTTCTTCGGGTCAGCTCCTCGTTCAACACATCGAGCATTTCGAGGAAGGACATATCGGGCGACACGTGGTTGTGGTCGTACGTTTTGAATTCACCTTTGGTGCTGCTGTTTTTTTGTCTCCAGACTTTTAGTTTGATCTTCATGGTGGTAAAGTGTTCAGGTGTTGATGCGATATGGTGTTGACTTGTTCAATGTTGGAGAACTTCAACAGAAAGCACATCCGCACATTTATTTATAACTCCGTTGTGTCAATTTTACGCTTTCAAATTTCAGCTCTTCTTTATGATGCACTTCGGGCTGGTTTTCACCTTTGTATTCCCAAGCTGATACAAACCCATAATCACTGTCTTTGCGCAACGCTTCGCCTTCGGGTGTTTGTGATTCCTCCCGGAAGTGACCGCCACACGATTCAGCACGGTTGAGGGCATCGTCCACCATCAATTCGCCAAGCTCAATAAAGTCGGCCACGCGTCCGGCCTTTTCAAGTTCCTGGTTCAATTCAGAAGTTCCGCCCAGCACATTCACGTTTGTCCAGAATTCAGTTTTCAAATCTTGAATAATTTTTTTGGCTTTTTTCAATCCCACCTCACTGCGCGACATGCCGCAATACTCCCACATGGTGAGGCCCAACTGCCGATGGAATTCGTCAACCGTTTTCTTGCCTCTGATATTGACTAATTTGTTGGTGCGTTCGTTCACCACGTCCATGGCCGCCTTGAAGGCAGGGTGATCGGTGGTAACTTTATCGTTCCAACCGATGGTGGCCAAATAATCTCCCAGTGTATAAGGGATCACAAAATAGCCATCGGCCAGGCCTTGCATCAGGGCACTTGCACCAAGACGGTTGGCTCCGTGATCAGAAAAATTTGCTTCCCCCAACGCATAGAGGCCAGGCACAGAAGTCATCAGGTTATAATCCACCCAAAGGCCGCCCATGGTGTAATGCACAGCCGGATAAATCATCATCGGACCCTTGTATGGATTTTCGCCTGTGATCTGGGCATACATATCAAAGAGGTTTCCATACTTGGCGCGAATGGTATCTTCGCCATCGCGCTTGATGGCATCGGTGAAATCCAAAAACACAGCGAGGCCGGAGCCTACTCCCCTGCCCTCGTCACACACTTGCTTGGCATTGCGCGAGGCCACATCGCGCGGCACAAGATTTCCAAACGATGGATATTTCCTTTCCAAAAAATAATCACGGTCAGCCTCAGGTATGTTGGCGGCATCTTTTGATTTCAAACCAGGCATGGCTTTCTTGGGAACCCACACACGGCCATCGTTGCGCAGCGATTCCGACATCAACGTAAGTTTTGATTGATGAGCACCAGACACCGGAATGCAGGTAGGATGGATTTGCGTGAAGCAAGGGTTTCCGAACAATGCACCTTTTTTATGTGCGCGCCAAGCGGCTGTTACGTTCGATCCTTTTGCGTTGGTGGACAAATAGAAAACATTTCCGTAACCGCCTGTGCAAAGCAGCACGGCATCGGCACTGTGCGCATCAATTTTTCCGGTAATTAAATCGCGCGTGATAATGCCTTTGGCTTTTCCATCAACAACAACAAGGTCAAGCATCTCGGTGCGGTTGTGCATCGTTACTTTTCCATTGGCTATTTGCCGATTCAAAGCACCATAGGCACCGAGCAACAATTGCTGGCCGGTTTGGCCCCGCGCATAAAATGTTCTTGACACTTGGGCCCCACCAAAAGAACGGTTTGCCAAGAGCCCACCATACTCGCGCGCGAAAGGAACACCTTGCGCAACGCATTGATCAATGATGCTCACACTGGTTTCCGCCAACCGATAAACGTTGCCTTCGCGTGCGCGGTAGTCACCGCCTTTAATGGTGTCATAGAAAAGACGAAAAACGCTATCACCATCATTCTGATAATTTTTTGCTGCGTTGATGCCACCCTGTGCGGCAATGCTGTGCGCCCTGCGTGGGCTATCCTGAAAACAAAATGCCTTTACTGAATATCCCAACTCGCCCAGCGATGCAGCAGCCGATGCACCGGCCAACCCTGTGCCCACCACAATCACCTCATACTTTCTCTTGTTGGCAGGATTGACAAGTTTCAAATTGAATTTATGTCGGGTCCATTTTTCCGCTAAAGGGCCTTCCGGAATTTTTGAATCGAGCTTCATGATTTATAATTAAATATTTATAAAACTATTCTTATACATGACTATGAAAAAAACATCACGATGGGTATCAATGCAAATAGCGTAGGCACAATAACGGCAAAGGCCCGGCCCACAAAGTTTATAATGGGATTGTACTTGGCGTGATTTAAACCCAGTGTTTGAAATGCGCTTGCAAAGCCATGCCACAAATGGAAGGCGAGCGCCACCATGCAAAAGACATAGAGTGCCACATACCAGTCCACCTTAAA
>JAYVAI010000305.1:0-3682 GCA_043751075.1 Cyclobacteriaceae bacterium
CGGTGTTTTATATCTCCAGGCGTTCGGGCAGCGGTTACAAAGTTTTTGATTTTTATAAGTTCAGGACCATGCGACAATGGTCTGATGAGGAGTTGAAGAATTTAAAAGACAGCAATCAATATGGAGCGGGATCGCAGAAGGCAATTTTCTTTAAAATAAAGAACGATCCCAGGGTTACGCGCATTGGCCAATTTTTGAGGAGCACCAGTTTGGACGAGCTGCCCCAGTTATTCAATGTATTGAAAGGAGACATGTCGATGGTGGGCAATAGGCCCCTGCCGTTGTATGAAGCCGAGCAATTGACCCGCGATAATATGGCCGCACGATTTCTTGCCCCGGCCGGCATCACGGGCCTTTGGCAAGTGACCAAACGCGGAAAAGATAATATGTCACCGGAAGAACGGATCCAATTGGATATTGAGTATGCCATGAAAAATTCCTTCCTCTTTGATATGCAGATTGTTTTAAAAACCTTCGTGGCAGTTTTTCAGAAAGAGAAGGTTTAACGATCTATTTTGAACAACCCAATATAATTATGGCAATTGTTGAAGCGTTAGTGCTGCTTTATTTTATTTATGTCGTCTCCTACACGTTTGTGTTTTCGCTGGTGGGCTTTTTTACCGCAATCCCTCACCGGCCAGCAAGGAAAATAAAAAATTTGCCGTGTTCATCCCTGCGTACAAAGAGGATTCGGTGATCGTGGGCGTTGCACAAAAGGCACTGGCGCAATCTTATCCAAATGAATTTTATGATGTTATCATCATTGCCGATTTGCTGCAGCCCGAAACCGTTGCAAAACTGAAACAACTTCCTATTCGTGTGGTGGAAGTAAAATTCGAATCAAGCACAAAAGTAAAATCCATCAATCATGCGCTGGGGCAAGTGCCCGGTTCATACGACTTTGCCGTGATCCTCGATGCGGACAATGTGATGTTGCCCGATTTTCTCGAGCGGATGAATGCGGCCCATCAGGCTGGGCACGGGGCCATACAAGGGCAACGGCTGCCGAAAAACAAAAACAGCACCCTTTCATTCTTGGATGGGCTTAGCGAAGCCATCAACAATCATATTTACCGGCAGGGCACAACGGCACTGGGTCTTTCGGCCTCCATCAACGGCTCGGGCGTGTCATTTGATTTTGCAACTTTTAAGCGGCTGTTGGCGGGCATGGAATCCATAGGAGGATTTGATCGGGAGCTGGAGTTATTGCTGCTCGAGAATAAAACAAAAGTGATCTACTACAAGGATGCCAAGGTGCTCGATGAGAAAGTTGAAAAAACGGCCGTGTTTGAAAATCAACGAAAGCGATGGATATCGAGCCAATATCACTACTTGGCTAAATATTTCAAGCGTGGTGTGGGTGCATTGCTCAAAGGAAACTTTGCTTATTTTAACAGTTCTGTGCTGCGCAATATCCAACTGCCACGGTTGCTCAACTTAGGATTGATCACCGTAATACCAATTGCCTTGTATTTTGTCAGAGGTTATCTTTTTTTTGGTTATGCCGTTTGGCCATCGCTGTTTGCCTTCATGGTATGCGCTATGTTTTTTGCAATACCAGGAGAGTATTACAGTAAGGATATGATCAAGGCTATAATAAAATTGCCCGGTTTGTTTTTGCGCATGCTCTTGTTGATGTTCAAACTCAAAGGAGCCAACAAAAAATTCATCCACACTCCGCACGGGGCAACTTCCGAAAGCCAAAAATGAAAAACCCGGAATACCCGTTTGTATCGCTTGTAACCGTAAACTACAATCAAACAAAGGTTACCCGGGATTTACTGGTTTCGCTCAGAAAAATAACCTATCCCTCCATAGAAATCATAGTGGTTGACAATGGCTCTGCCGATAACAGCATTGCCCAACTAAAAGACGAGTTTCCCGAAATCAAATTGATCATAACCGGAAGGAACACCGGTTTTGCGGGTGGCAACAATATCGGGATCAAACAAGGAACAGGCGAATATTTTCTGTTGATCAACAACGATGTGGAAGTAACACCAGGGTTTCTGGAGCCCTTGATTGACACGTTTAAAAAAAACCCGAAAGCCGGCATTGCCTCTCCAAAAATTGTTTATTTCAACCGCGATGAACAAATCCAATATGCGGGGTCATCGCGGATAAACCCCTTCACAGGCCGGGGAAACAGGGTAGGCTATCTGGAAACAGACAAAGGTCAACACGACTGTGTGTTGAAAACCGAACTCGGTCATGGGGCATGCCTGTTGACAAGCAAAGCCGTATTGGACACAATAGGCTTGTTGCCGGAAATTTATTTTTTGTACTATGAAGAGCACGACTGGACCGAAACGGCCAAGCGGAATGGGTATGAAGTGTATTATGTGGGCACCTCAAAAATATACCACAAAGAATCAGTCTCCACGGGAATAAACAGCCCGCTTAAAACATACTATCTATCAAGGAACAGGATCCTTTTCTCGAAAAGAAATACTTCGCGTAAGGAGCGTTTTTTTTCTGCGCTGTATATCACCTTAATAGCTGCCCCCAAAAACCTGCTTGGGTTTTTTCTTAAATGGGATAAAGAAAATTTCAAAGCCTATCTACGGGGCCTACTCTGGCACTTACGAAATGGGGAATTTGAAAAAAAATATTATGAGTTGAAGAAGGAATATCCCTATAAAGGAAAAATAGGATTGCTTTTCGCGTTTTTAGCGAAAACGATTACGTATGGGGTTAGGATCATTGCCGCCAAATTTTATTTGCGCGGTTGCAGCCTTGGAAAACTTGTTACGGTAAATGGCCGACCGTTGATTTTAAGAAGAGGACAGATAATTATTGGCGACCGGGTGGCCATCTGGTCTGTTTTTGACAGAACAAAATTATCAGTGAGGTGGGGTGGAAAATTGGAGATAGGCAGCAACAGCAGGATAAATGGTGCGCACATAGCCGTAAAACAATTAGTCTCTATTGGCAAAAACGTGCGCATTGCCCCCTATGTGCTTATCATGGATGCCGACTTCCACGATGTGCAGGAACATGGAGTAGAAGGAAAATCAGCACCCATTATTATAAAAGACAATGTTTGGATTGCATCACGGGCTATTATACTCAAAGGGGTAACAATTGGAATGGGTGCAGTGGTAGCCTCAGGAGCAGTGGTGACCAAGGATGTGCCCCCTTATTCCGTGGTTGGTGGATCCCCGGCCAGGGTAATTAAAACCCTTGTGCCACCTAAAACCGCATAGGAAATTACTTTTTCAGGCCCGATAGTATCAAAAGTTCCTACGGTTAGGAATTTGATCATTTCTTTTTGAGTTTTAACGAATAAAATATATCTTATGATTCCAATTTTGCTGTAACTTGTTTTCTTTGATCCTCTTTTAATCCTTGTTGTTTCTTTGATCTGACCCATTTAAAGGAATGAAATTTTTAAACCTCTTACCTAAAAAATCATGAAGTCGTTTATTAAAATGTTCATAGTTATCGTATGGACTTTTTGGTCGGAGGTATCCTTTGGCCAATGTGGTTGCACATTCACCATTCCATTGAGCACCTCTACCGTCACCTTTGATGGAGTTGTAAAAGGCGCTAAGCCTGGTGATGTAATTTGTTTAACTCCAGGATCCACCCAGCGGTTGGTTTTCAATAACTTGAAAGGTTCCGCCACAAACTATATTAAGGTAACGAACTGCGGAGGTCAAACCCTGGTTGGATCGGCCAC
>JAYVAI010000306.1:0-3675 GCA_043751075.1 Cyclobacteriaceae bacterium
CAAAGGGAATGAAACAATGCAATGGATTGTTTTGAAAGTTTTTGTTTAGCCCTTCCCAGCCGGTGGCTTATACAAAATCACTTCACCTCAAAAGTAAAAGTGCCTTTTTGCTCGTAGTATAATATACTTGAAGTTGTATCGGAATCACTACTCAATAGGCAGTTGGCCCTTAGAACATCAACATTAACATTGCCACCATTAATAATGTAATAGAATTGGGAATAGTAACCTTGTCGTTTAACGCCATCTGCGTTATACCCTAAATCAATAAAATTGAAATTAATGCCCTCGGCTTTGGGCGATAAAAAGTTTAGACAGAAAACCCCTGCCTGTTTTGGGATAATGCCTATGAGGCATTTGTAGTGGCCATCAATATACACAACTTCAAATGGGTTAAATGTTTCAAACTGCGTGGTCGTCTTTCCTAATTTATTCACCACATTGAACGAGGCGGCAGCCCCAGGTTGTTTTCCTAAATTAAATTGATTCGAAATAAGTTTTCGAAAACCAAGGGAGGTAGGGAAATGGTATTCTTTAACTTTTATGTAATCGCGCGATAAGTATTCCAGAACGGTGTCCGGAAAGTTGGCCGATAGCCAAAGCGTGTCGCCAATTTTATATGCTGCTTTGTTTGGCTCGATGGAATAAGGAAGAACAAACCTGAGCTCAACAAAGTCGGGTGTTTCTTTCTTGCAGCTTTCAAGAAACAATAAACTGAAGATCAAAATCGGGAGAAATGTTTTCATGATTAAAAATAGAAACATAAGCAGCAAACTTGTTTGCTCATGAAAGCTGATTCGGCAAAGAATCCCCAGCTCTCAACTACAGCCACAACCCCTGCAACAGAAAAACGATCAGGGCAAGGGATGCAGCCCTGATCATTGTTTTTGTAGTGCCTCCGTTCCTGAATATTTCTTACACACATTACTTTACTTCAAAGGTGTAGGTGTTAAACATTTCATCAAAATATGGGTCTGCTGTTCGGATTTCCGGATCCACTAGGCAATTTGCTTGGTACAGATCAAAATGAAAATCGCCATTATTTAGTATGTAGCATATGTGTTGCACCCAATACAGTCTTTCTTTCCCCCCTGGCGTGGAGTCCAAAATATTAATATTTGAAGTCCTGTTTTCAATATCGCTGCCCCTATAAAGCATGATCAAACTAAAAACCCCTTTCTGTTTTGCCACCAGGCCCACATGGGCCCTGTACTTCGAATTGGAATAATCAAATTTTAGCTTACCGCTAAGCGAGCTTATGTCATAAACCTGTCCAACCCTCGCATGGAAAGTAAAACTGGAAGCAGCAGCGGGCTGGTCGCCCCGATCAACGGTGGGGCCAATCAGCCTGAGGAGCATAAGGCTGGTGAAAAAATCGTAGTCTTTTACTTTATAGTATTTTTTGGTCAGGTAATCCTCCACCGTGTCCGGCAAATCAATGTTTACCCACAGGGTATCGCCAAGGCCTATTGTTTCGCCCGGGGGTGAGATGTTTACAGGCATCCGTGGCCACACTTCCACAAACTCCTTTTCTTCTTCTTTGTCGCAAGAGGCCGCCTGCAGCAGAAACACGATCAGGGCAAGGGATGCAGCCCTGATCATTGTTTTGTAGTGCCTCCGTTCCTGAATATTACTTACACACATTACTTTACTTCAAAGGTGTAGGTGTTAAACCCTTCTTCTTTAAATATTGGATCTGCCTTAAGTTGAGGAGGCACAAGGCAATTGGCTTCGTACAAAGCGAAATGAAAATCGCCATTATTTAGTATGTAGTTTATATGCTGCACCCAATATAGCCTTTCTTTCCCCCCAGATTTGGAGTCCAAAATATTGACATATGACATCTTATTTTCGCTACCCCTATAAAGCATGATCAAACTAAAAACCCCTTTCTGTTTTGCCACCAGGCCCACATGGGCCTTGTACTTCGAATTGGAATAATCAAATTTTAGCTTACCGCTAAGCGAGCTTATGTCATAAACCTGTCCAACCCTCGCATGGAAAGTAAAGCTGGAAGCAGCAGCGGGCTGGTCGCCCCGATCAACGGTGGGGCCAATCAGCCTGAGGAGCATAAGGCTGGTGAAAAAATCGTAGTCTATTGCTTTATAGTATTTTTTGGTCAGGTAATCCTCCACCGTGTCCGGCAAATCAATGTTTACCCACAGGGTATCGCCAAGGCCTATTGTTTCGCCCGGAGGGGAGATGTTTACAGGCATCCGTGGCAACACTTCCACAAACTCCTTTTCTTCTTCTTTGTCGCACGAGGCCGCCTGCAACAGAAACACGATCAGGGCAAGGGATGCAGCCCTGATCATTGTTTTTAGTTTGTTCAGCTGGTCCATACGTTTACCAACGATAGCTGGTGATCAATTGGTTTACCTGTGTGGCCTGGCTGTTGGCATTGGCATTCAATATTTGTTGCCGCAGCCCCTGCACGGTTGTGATGTTAGGTTGAAAGCCAGCGAATATGCCCTGAATGGAATAGCCGCTCACGTTATCTATCACCGTAGTGGAAGTGGGTTCACCAATATCCCTCAAATCATGAAGTGCCCCAAAGGGAACCCACCTACTCCAATGATCATCGCCCGGAATTTGTAATTCTAAAAAATCCCGATTCCGATCAGCTATATCAATTGCAAACCTGTTACCTATTGCCCTGTATTTTGTTTCATTAAATGTATTGCCAGCAAAAAAGCCCCAGCTTTCCATTACGGCTATCAAGCCTGCATTGGCTGAAGTCTTATTTGCGTAGGGATCCCCGGTATTTAAAAAATTTGAAATATAGGCCCCGATTACCTGCAGCCAATATGCCCTGCCCACTTTGCTATAATGCACGGCATGGCTCAATTCATGAAAACAAACATCGCTAATGGCGGCTGCCGGTATTGTTTGCCCGTTATTGCCATTGATCCGGATGGCCACATCAGGGGCATAGTTCAAAAGGATTGCCAATGCCTTCTTCGCCAAGCTGCCCGGTGTAAGCGGTGGTACCATAAGGGATGAAATAAGCAGTGAAGCCTGCAATGGATCGGTCACCTTGTTCAACATGGGTGCTGTACTGCTGGTGAACCAACTGCTGGTGGTTACCCACAGGTTTATGTTATTGGGTATGGTGTTTATGCCATTTGTTGAACAAAACTGGTTTAGTTCCGCCACCGTGTTCAGTGCATGGGCTGCGGCAAACTGCAAGGCTTGGTTTGATTCGGCATTTGTATTGGGCTCAAACCTAAAGGCAATGTTTTGCATGGCCGATTTTTCGAACAAGCCCAATTTCTTCTTCACGGGTTTCACCCACTGCCAAATTTTTAGTGCGTTTACAACACCCCTCACTTTGGCCCAATCATTCTTAAATTTCACAATCACCTGTGCCTTGGCCCGGTAGCCTTTGCTACATTGAAAATTGCCAGTGGCGTTGGTATAAGTATGGTCTATCTTCATGAACCGTCTTACTTTTATATAAGCTCCTTTCACGGGAACCACTGCATTTATTGAGTTATCCCAAACCGTAATTTGCCCTGCGGGAGAATATCTTATTGCCTGTGTGCGCCCATTTGTGTTTTTGGGTCCGGTTATTATTTCCTCTTCATGCCCGGACAGCCGCATGGCTTCATTATAAAGTTCTGATAGATTGACACCGGCCTTAAGCAATTCAAGAGTTGTTTTCTTCACTAAGTC
>JAYVAI010000307.1:0-9794 GCA_043751075.1 Cyclobacteriaceae bacterium
GGCATAGTTATTTTTTTGCTTTGGGTTCTATGATCAAAACATTGGCATCGTAGGTAACAATGCCCAGCATGATGCTGTTGATGAGCCGGTCGAAAGGCACACTATAATATTGACTTTTCAATGGGTTGGGGTTCATGGGGTCGGCCATATATACGGTGTTGGTCACTTCGTCATATCCATTGATGATCACAAAGTGGCCAACGGGCTCACCGCGTATGCTGTCAAATTTATTGGTGGCCGGAATCTCGCGCCTGGTTCCATAGAGATAGGTGGCACTAAGGCCGGTGAGCACAGGCTGTGCCTGCTTCAGGTATTTTTTTATCAGGTCTGCGTTCAATTCACTTTGAAAAACCTTTCCGCCCGCTTCCAAAAATTTTATATATGCACGGGAGGCAAACATCAATTTTTTCTTTTTGGATTTAAACCGCATCTGCTCTCTGAGCGAGTTAACTATTTTACGCGATGAATATTTAAACCACGAGGGATCGAACACGTTCAGGTTGTAGGTATATAAATGCGCATTGTATCCGCGCCTGAGGGCATGGTTGCCAAGCATCACGGCCAACGTGCCACCGGCTTTCAAACTTTTCACCTCGTTGATAACTTGTTTTAGCGAGATGGGATCGTGATAGTATTGATAGATGGAATGCAGGCAGGTGGGGCCGCACGTGAGTTCATCGGGCTGGGCTTTGATATCAAAATTCAGGAAGAGCGCCTGGCGGTTTGGCATATCAAAAGAGTTTGGAAATAAATAGGTCAAACACCTCCACCAAAATCAGGGCGATGATGATCCACTCCAACGTATTGCTTTCACGCTGGTTCGATATTTCGCGAAACACATCCAAGTTGTCTTCAATGATGCGAAGGGTATATTCGATTTCGCTAAAGCGCACACGCAAATCAAAATGTTTCATCAGTCCTTTATGAAGTTTGTCGAGATACTCATCGTCCCACACCAGTTCGGGTGCATCGAAAATATAAATGTTATCCGCAATGTCGTTTTGAGTGTTCAGCGCCTTGCCAATAAATTTCAGCATGTTCTTACGGCTTATGCTCAGCTTGCCGGTGGCTTCCAAATGATTGGTGAAGCTTCTGATTTCTGTCAATAAATTTTCCGTTACCTCATGATAATGGTCGAGGGCCACCGACTGGGCCAGGTTGAACATGGCTATGCGGATCACTTTTACATCAAGCCTGTTCACCACCAATTGGTTGAACTCAAAAATCATTTCGCCCTCCTTCACTTCAATCTCGTGGTCATCGCGCAGCCAATTGGAGGACGGATTTTTGAGATAGGGAAGAACAGTTTTTATTGCCAGCTTGATTTCCTCTTCACTATAACCGGATAAAACAACAACACCATAATTAAAATAGTATTGAAATTTATCATGGCCAAAGCTGTAGAAAAGCTCCGAGGAAGAATCGGCCAATGGCTTGATTTCCAAAAAGGTTTTGATGCCTTTCAAGTCAAGTTGATTGGCCACTAAGAGTGCAGTAAGTTTTACTTTCTTGTCCATGCCAAGTCAAATTTAACCTTTATATCATCCTTTCAAACTTTCCAAAAGTTCAAAACTTTTGGAAAGTTGAAGATCCGAAAAATTTTGGATTTTGGCAGAGGCAGAAAATGCGGGGGCGCAAATTTTTAGCAATCAAAACCGCTACTGAAGGTTATGCCTTACTTCTAAAAAATCATCCCACTCGTTGTGCTGGCCGTTGCTGTCCAACAGGAAGAGGGCGTAGGAGGGTTTGTGCGGTTTGCGTTTCAGAACCATTTGCGCTTGATCGGGTGTGTAATCTCCTTTTTTTGCGTTGCAGCGTTTGCAGGCCGTAACCAAGTTGCTCCACGTGTGCTGGCCTCCGCGCGAACTGGGCATCACGTGATCCAAGGTCAAATCCCTGCGCGTGCCGCAATACTGACATTCAAAATTATCGCGCTTGAACACGTTTTGCCGTGTGAGGGCCACTCCCTTATAAGGGGCATGCACATACCGGTTTAAACGGATCACCGAAGGCATGGGAAAAGACTGGGTAACAGAATTTAAGCGGTGGCCATTGGCAGAGCGCACCATTTCGCTTTTGTTCAGGTAAACCAAAATAAATGCGCGCTGCACGGAGCAAACCATGAGCGGGCTATCATCCTGATTGAGCACCAAAACGCGATTGTTCATAGCTGAAAGATAAACCCAATCTTCGGGTTTATCAAGGCTAAGGATTTTATAGGAATCTATGAACCCGTCAGGCCGGATTGACTATCCGCTTGATCTCCTTCAAAGAATGGGTGCATTTTTTTGACTCTGTATTCACAATGCCTGCTTCGGTGAGCATGTCCACACGCACCCGCCCATGCGAGTGAATGACTTTTTCCTCGTCAATAATAATCCCTACGTGCGAAATGCTTTCGTCTTTACCGCTGAAAAACGCAAGGTCGCCCGGCCGTGATTGGCTTAACGATGCAATTGTTTTGCCCTCCAACAATTGCGCTTGAACACCCTGTGGCAAAGTATATCCGCCAATTTTAAAAACCATTTGTACCAACCCCGCTGCATCAATACCAAAAGGGCTCTTGCCACCCGGCAAATGCGGGGCATTTAGATATTTGATGGCGATGGATTTTATAAATTCCATTTCGCGTTTTTGCCCAATGCTTTTGGCCTCGCCATTAAAAGCAAATTGCTCCTCCATTTTAAAAAGTTCGGAGTTGGAAATGGGCACAATGCTACCGAGCAAAATCGTGATCGGGCTTTTCTTAAATAAAATATTGCAGGTAAGATCCGTGGTGATCTTAAAATTGGCGTGGTTGATCTGATCGAAATAATCCTTTGAGATGGCGTGGTGCTGCTCTCCGTCAATCCACCCTTCCGATCCATCGAAGTGGATATTGATATACACCCACTCCTCGCCATCTGTTTTTTTGGTCACTTCATAATGATCGCCAAAAAGCAACTGGGTTACTTGTGTGGCCTCTGCATGCGGTGCGTGGCGCACGGCCGTCAAGGCCAAGCGGCACACGCCATAATCAATTGTTTCCATGTCGGCCATTGGTATCAAAATTTTACCCTGCTCAATTCCCTTTTCAAATCTTTCTCTTTAATGCTATCACGTTTATCGTGAAGTTTTTTTCCGCGCGCTACGGCTATTTCCAATTTGGCAAGGCCGCGGTCGTTTATAAAGATACGGGTTGGTATCAGCGACAAGCCCTTTTCTTCTACCCGTGCTTCTAATTTATTTAGTTCTGATTTTTTCAATAATAGCTTCCGTTCGCGGGCAGCTTCGTGATTGTAGTGCGTGCCTTGCGAATAGGGAGAAATGTTAATGCCTTTTACAAACGCTTCGCCATTGGAGAAATAGCAATAGCCATCTTGCAGGTTTACTTTTCCTTCGCGTATGGATTTTATTTCCGTTCCCTTCAGGGCAATGCCGGCCACCAATTTATCCAACAACTCATACTGGAATGAAGCCTGACGGTTGCGGATATTGATGGTATCTGAAAACCGCTTGTCAGTCATGGCCAAATAAAATTTTCAATTTTTCTTTCTTTAACATCTTCTGCCCCGTTTTGCCGCTGGCTATCAGCCGGGCATCCGTTCGTGCCTCTATTATACAAATTAATTCGTTACCGATGATCGACTCTACGGTGGCGCGGATAGTTACCTGATCGCCAATGTGTGCAGGACTGTGATGCTCAATTTGCAGAAAAGTACCAACACCTTCCTCATCGTCCTCTTTCATCTCCAAAAAAAATAACCGTGACGACCACTCAAAATCCCGTGCCAAGGCAAAGGTGCTATAAACCGGGTGCAGCATTTCTCCCTGAAAGATGGCTGCATCTTGCTCCGTCACTTTCTTCTGATAAACCTTACTATCACCGGGTTTAA
Organism: Cyclobacteriaceae bacterium; assembly: GCA_043751075.1. Classification (GTDB taxonomy): domain Bacteria; phylum Bacteroidota; class Bacteroidia; order Cytophagales; family Cyclobacteriaceae; genus ELB16-189. Next base: position 3,876 of record JAYVAI010000307.1, read on the forward strand.
AAATGTCTTTCATGCCAATAAAAGTGCTAATGTGTTAATGTTGATATACGGCAAGGGATAGGAACGGAAAGCCCGAAGTGTGTTTGCGGGGTGCGTTGGCCGGACTTGAAGTGGATAGCCCGGTGCCCTGCGCCTCGCGAGGGCATGACGCAAACTTTTTTCTTCTCTCATATTCCAATAGCCAGGTTTGCAACAGGAGCCACGTCCATGGATGCGAATTTACCTTGCAAAAATTTATAGTGCGCTGCTATGGCGATCATGGCCGCGTTGTCGGTGCAATATTGAAAGTCGGGGATAAAAACTTCCCATCTGTATTTGTTGGCTGCTTCACGGATGGCATCCCTTAACCCGGAGTTTGCTGCCACACCCCCCGCAATGGCTATCTGCTTCATTCCGGTTTCTTGCGAGGCCCTCTTTAATTTTTGCATGAGCATGGCGATCAATTGCGCTTGCAAGCTTGCGCAGATGTCGTTTCTGTTTTTTTCCACAAACAGGGGGTCAATCGCCACACGGTCGCGGAGGAAGTATAGAAACGCTGTCTTGATTCCACTGAATGAAAAATCAAGGCCCGGCATACTCGTATCAGGAAATGAAAACGCTTTTGGGTTTCCCTCTTTGGCAAACTGATCGATGAGCGGACCGCCCGGATAAGGCAGTCCCATTATTTTTGCTGCTTTGTCGAAGGCCTCGCCCACGGCATCGTCTTGGGTTTCGCCTATCACTTCCATAACCAAGTAATCTTTAACGATGACCAATTGTGTATGACCTCCGCTCACAGTAAGGCAAAGGAAAGGAAACGTTGGTTTGGGTTCTTGTATAAAATGTGCCAGCACATGCGCCTCCATGTGGTTTACTTCAATGAGCGGAATGCCCAACGCAATGGCCATGCCTTTGGCAAACGAAACACCTACCAGCAATGAACCCATCAGGCCGGGGCCTTTTGTAAACGCGATGGCATTTAATGACAACGGGCGGATACCTGCCCCCACCATCGCTTCGTTTACTACATCATAGATGCGCTGCTGATGGGCACGTGAAGCGAGTTCGGGCACTACACCGCCATATTTGTGGTGCACTGTTTGTGAGGCGATTACATTATTGAGTACCTTGCCATGTTCAATAACAGACGCTGAAGTTTCATCGCAAGAAGACTCGATGGCAAGGATTATTGGAAGCATTTTTTTAGCAAATGAAACTGCAAGTTATTAAAAATAGGTTGTTTAAATGGACGCGAAAGACCTTTCTGTATGGGGTGCTGGTGTTGGTGATTTTGCTTTTGCTAAGTTTCATTTTGCTCCAACTGCCGATAACACAAAAAACCCTTATTGACAGATACACAGAAAAATTTTCGCGCGTATCAGGATTCAACATCTCCTACAACCGTATTTATGTGCTCTGGTGGGACCGCCTTGAAGTAAAAGATTTGATCATCACCGATCCGGCCCAAAACACGATGGTCAAAATAGAAAAATTAGAAGCAAACTTTCAACTTTCCTCTTTGCTGCGCGATCAAAATTTCAATATTGATGGCGTATTGCTGGAAGGGGGCAGCGTCAACTTAGTGAAAATTGCAACAGGCGACACGGTGCGCGATTTTAACATCAACGTGTTCATCAACGCAATCAGCAAGCAATTAGCTTCCGGTTCGGGCCAGGGCAGTGCAAAGGTAAACATCGGGGAGATTGTGATCCACAATGTCCATTTTGCCATGCACGATCCACAAAAAGAATTGTTGCCCGATGTGTTTGACTACAACCACATTCGCATTGCCATTGACGAGATTGAAGCACAAAACTTCAAAGTACTTGGCGACACGATTGAGTTTAACATGAACTCATTATTGGCCGTGGAAGAAAATGCAAACCTTCCCATTCACAACCTATCCACCTTCTTTCGGGTGTCGCAACACGCCATGGAATTTTATGGGCTGCGGGCGAGCATTGGCGACAGCTTTGTGTCCGATACATTGGTATTTAAATACAATGCAATCAGTGACCTGAATGACTTCGAAGAAAAAGTAAACATCAGCACCATCCTCAACAATACTGTTATCAATCCATACGACTTCTCTCGTTTTACAGGTGGCAAAATAATTTTTGACCAACCTCTTTATTTGAAAGGGAAAATATCGGGCAAAGTTTCGCGCTTGCTGTACCAAAATATGGAAGCGCGAATTGGTAAAACAAAACTCAAGGGAAAGCTGCAAATAGATGGGCTGCCTTCCCTGAACGAAACATTCCTTAACCTGGATGTGAAGGCTGGCGAAGTTTCAATCAATGACCTGTCGTTTTTATTTTCAAAAAGCATTTTTGCCCGCCTTCAGCCTTTAGGAAATTTTATGGTGGTGGGCAAGTTCACTGGATTTGTTGATGACTTTGTTGCCGATGGAGACTTTCGCGGTTCCTTTGGCCACATCAAATCCGACATAAACCTGAAGATTGAAAAGGAGCACGTAGATCGCTCTTCCTTTGAAGGAAACCTTTCTCTCACGGATTTTAATCTCGGCCTATTTTTAAACGACACGGTGAACTTTAAGCGTACCACTCTTACCGGGAGAGTGGTTGGAAAAGGCCTGACGTTGGAAACCACCGACCTCACCCTGAAAGGCAAGATCACTTCCATCGGAATAAAAAAATATACCTATCAAAATATTATAACAGACGCGCGATTTGCAAAAGGATTGTTCAACGGGATGCTACAGATTGACGATCCGAATTTGCAATTGAAAGCAGATGGCTCCATCAATATCCGCAAAGGCCAGGAGATTATTAAGATCAAGGCAACGCTCGACACCTTGTATGCCGACCGCCTAGGCTATATGACCAAACCATTGTTCATTCACACCCAAGCAGACATAGATACCAAGGGCCTTACATTAGACAGCTTGACAGGAGGCGTGATGCTACGAAATACATTTATTAAATATAAAGATGAATCGCTGAAACTCGATTCGATTTATATACGGTCGGCCCTTTCAAAAAACCAGCGCAGCCTTCTGCTCCGCAGCTCGTATGCCGATGTGGATTTGGTAGGCAACTTCTACTACTCAACACTGTTCAACGACATGATAAAACTGTTCAAAGAATTTCAATTGAATGTAAAGAATGACAAAAAAGAACTTGCCGATTATTATGCAAAAAAAAATGACTCCCGGCAGGAATACACGGCCTCATTCAACATCAAACTAAACAATGTAAACCCGCTCTTAAAATTATCAAAAGTAGCAGCCACCATATCGCACAACACTACCATCGATGGCAAATTCTCCAATGGCATCACTTCCTCCATTCAGGCGTTCGCACAAATAGATACGGTTTCGTATCAAGACAAATATTTTTTCGGCAACCAGTTGGAACTTTCCGGATCTAAACTGCGCGACAGCACCTCGGCATTAGTTATGATTACAGCCCAATCGCAACGGCAAACAATTTCAAATGCAATAAAGACCAAAAAACTTTTTTCGGAATTGATCTGGGATAAAAACCATGCCGACCTTACGGTGGATTTTGACCAAGAGGGAACTACCAACTTTGTGAGGCTGCAAGCTGAAATTGATTTTCTCCACGACAGCACGCGCATTAAAATTATGCCCACGCGGATCAACCTATTAGAAAAGGAATGGCGTGTAAACCAGGATAATTATTCGATGGTGAAAGCGGATGAATGGAACATTCACAACGTAGAAATAAATCATGGCGAAGAATCGGTTTTGATTGATGGCCTGATCTCCTATGACACGGCCAAAAGTTTAACCCTATCTATGGCCAATCTTAACTTAGATGTGCTCAACTCAATAAGTACAAGTAAGTTTAAAGGCATCGTTACCGGAAAATTGGAAGCGAAGGACATATACCGTCATCTTTATCTTCAAAATAATATTTATATAAAAGATTTGACAGTGGACGATTTTTTAATTGGCGATCTTACAGGCATCAACCTGTGGAACCGGGAGGAGAAGCGGTTTGATATTGATTTCACTATCGACCGCCTAGAGAAAAGAACACTCACGCTGCAAGGATACTATAACCCCCAGGGAAAAAGCCCTCTCAACGTGTTGGCCACCCTTGAAAAAACAAATGTTAAAATTATTGAGCCTTTCCTGAAAGGGATTTTTTCGCAAATGGACGGCACCCTATCCGGGATTTATAAAATTGAAGGAACGTTTATAGCACCTCTAATCAATGGCGAAGGCGAAATTGAAGATGGCAAGCTCATGATCGACTATCTTAAAACCCTTTACACCTTCAACGGGGCATTGAACATCACGCCCAAACAATTTATTTTTGAAAACTTTACCCTGTATGATGCCCTGAAAAACAAAAGCAGCTTAGATGGATACCTCACACATCGCAACTTTACAAAATTCAGGATCAACTTAAATGCTGCCTTCACCAATTTTCAGGTATTGAACACCACCGCCCGCGACAACAGCTTGTTTTATGGGCAAGCCTACAGCACTGGCAACCTAAACATGCTGGGGCCACTCACCAACATGAAAATTTCAGCCACAGCGCGGACTACAAAAAATACGCGTATCTACATACCCATAAGTGGTGTCCAGTCCGTTGAAAAAAATGACTTCATCACGTTTGTGAATTTTAAAGATTCGGTAAAAAACAAAATCACCTTGGCCTTGGAAAAGCGAAACCATGAACCCAGCGGCATCACCATGGATATGAACCTGGACATTACCCCCGATGCCTATGCCGAAATTATCTTCGACATAAAAGCGGGCGACATCATTCGCGGCTATGGCTATGGCGACATCAAACTTCAATTGGACACCAAAGGGGAATTTAATATGTTTGGCCTCTTTGAGTTTGAGCGGGGCAACTACAACTTTACACTCTTCGACATCATCAACAAAGAATTCAATATAAATAAAGGCAGCCGCATCAGTTGGTATGGCGACCCTTATACCGGCCAGCTAAACGTTACGGCCAGCTATCGGCAACTGGCATCCATGAGCCCCATACTCACCAATCAGGTGAGCGAAGCCGCGCTGGCATCGCCACAACTACGGAGAAAATATCCGGTGGAAGTACTTTTAAAATTAGATGGCCCCATGCTTTCGCCACAAATACAATTTGATATTACCGCAAAAGATTTGCCCGACAACGTAGCCGTTGAAGGGGAACCACCCGTGCGATTGAACTTTGCCTTCGATGCGTTCAAAGCCAGGCTGGATGAACAAGAATTGAAGCGGCAGGTTTTTAGTCTCATCGTTCTGAGAAGGCTTTCATCGCCCGATGCGTTCAGCACCAGTGGGTCGCTCTACAACAGCGTGAGCGAGTTGCTCTCCAACCAACTCAGCTATTGGCTTACTCAAGTTGATCAGAATTTGGAAATAAACATTGACCTGGGCGCACTCGATCAGGAGGCATTCAACACCTTTCAATTGCGCCTCTCCTACTCGTTTCTAAATGGGCGCTTGCGTGTAACCCGCGATGGCACGATCTCCAAACAGTATAATCAGTCTGAAGTTTCCAGTATGCTTGGCGACTGGACGGTGGACTATCTGCTTACGCCTGACGGAAAGTTTAAAGTGAAAATGTATAGTCGTTCCAATTTAAACCCGGTGCTCAACAACCTGGGCACGCAGGCTGCCGTCACCACAGGCATTAGCCTCATGCACACACAAAGTTTCAATCAAGTGAAAGACCTGTTGAAATCGGCCCGCGAAAAACGAAGGAAGGAATTGGAATCCGCCATCGAGCAAGACGAAGCGATATTGGAAGAAGATGATCAACGGTGATATGGAGTTGAAGATAGCACCCCAAACATATTTATCGACAACGATCATCAAAGGAAAATCGTCAAAATAACTTCGACAAAATGTCAATCGAAAATTGTGAACCTTAGTAGAAAACGGTAAGCCATAGAACCAGAACCTTATTACCTTATCTTGGATTTTAGTCA
>JAYVAI010000308.1:0-9793 GCA_043751075.1 Cyclobacteriaceae bacterium
CAAGATAGCAGGCAAAGAGATTGTAAGGGTGACCGAGGAAGAACCTAAGGTGGTTGATATTATGACCGCGCTCAAAGCAAGCATAGACGCAGCCAAAAAGAAACCGATGGAGAAAGCGAAGGGCACGGTGGCCAAAGAGGAGAAGGAGACTATCAAAAAAACCGTTCGCAGGAAGGCGAGCTGAGCATTTGCACACGCAATAAATAATTACCTTTGCACGATGGCGAAGGTGATCCAGTTTCCAGGTTCAAACCCCGAGAAATTCGGCTTTAAGCCCGTTCGCAAGAAAAGAAAACCAGAAGGTGAAAAGCCCGCTCAGTTAGATCTTTTTTCGGGCGGCAAAGTGCGGAGTTTAAATCAACTTTCTGTGTTTGAAGAAGCCCTCATACTGGATGAGCAGGGGGACAGCAGGGCGCATGCCCACTATCTAAAAGCAATTGAAACTGGCGATTCGCTGGCCGATGCCTATTGCAACCTGGGCATAATCGAGTCGGAAGAGAGAAACCACAGCAAGGCAATTGATTGTTTTACCAAATCGCTCAAAGAAGACCCCCGGCACTTTGAAGCTCATTACAACTTGGCCAACCTCTATGCAGAAATCGGAAATTTCCCTTTGGCCAAAATCCATTATCAGATGTCAATCAACATCGAGCCCGACTTTCCAAACAGTTATTTCAACCTTGCCCTTACGTTGGTTATGAACAAGGAAGTGGAGCAAGCAATCCAGGCGTTGCTCAACTACCGTAGTTTGGTGCCGCAGGAAGAACGCGTGCAGGCCGAGCAACTCATAAACAATCTCACGCATTCCTTGCGGTGATAGGATTTATGATTGTATAGTTCACGTTGTAGGTTTGCAAAATTGTCAGGCAACATTTTCAGAAGTCGAAAGTTTCGCGCCAATTCTTCAACTTGACAGTGCCTGCATCCCTAAAGCGAAACGATCGTGACGAAAAACAGGATGGCCCTGTACACCTCCAACGCTATTTTTAGAAAGAGTATCAAGGCAATGGTTTTCACCACCAGCTTCAAACCTTTTTCCTGATAAAAAACGTGACCCGACCGGATTATAAAATACAGGTTGGTAACCACGAATAGTATGGTAAGGATATTTTCGTCAAGGTATGCACCAGTGCCCAGCAATCTTACCACAACGGTTAACACAATTGTATTGATAAAGAGATTGAAGCAGGCCAACTCGATGGCATAGCCCACATGATCTGTAAAGTATTTGTTTTTCTTCCAGTACAGAATATTCAGTGGCAGGGAAGAGATCACCACAAATACCATGACCATTAGCTTGGCAAGGCTGGTGGTCTTCAGGTTATAGAGCAACGTAAAGGAGTTGAGGTCGAGCCCCATGCTCACAATTTTGTGACTGATGATGTCGTCATAAAATCCCCTTAGCGGGGATAGCAATTGGGTATTCAACGAGGCGTTGAAAAGCTGGATCACTGGAAAGAAAAAGTAAATCAGGTTCAAAACAAAAAACAACGACATGGGGCTCAGGTGCTTCACCCTTCTTCCCTGAGAGAAATCAAAGGATAAGGCACCCGGCTTTTTTATTACCAACCACAATGTCTTGGCGAATTTGCCATCGGCAAAGGTGATGGTGAGCAGGATGTTGTTTAAAATAGTTTTGAAAGAGCGGTCGGCAGGGGCGAGTATTTTTTCGCCACACTGGTTGCAATAGTTGCCCGTAAATTCCTGATGACAGCTTTTACAGGTATGTGTTAAGTAGTGCGGGGTCATTCTAAAAAGTCGCGCAAAGTTAACTGACTATTGGAAATGAAGTATGGGTCTGTTTTTAAATTTTGCTATGCCGCTCTCATCAATCCATTTAGTCGCAAAATGCAAAAATTCAATAGAACGCAGATGACACAGATTGTTAAGATTTTTACAGATAAAATCGTACTTTATCATAATTATCAGCGTCATCTGCGTTCTATTATTGACTTTATAGACAGACACTAGATAGAAACGACATTGGTTGTAGAATACAAATAATTGATTTTTCAGAGCCCGCCACTAATTGCAAATGCTTATTTTTAGGATTGGCAACAAATGTCAATTATCTCGCATCACTCATTAAACAAACAGAAATGATAAAACCCATCCGCACCGCGTTGCTTTCTTACGGAATGTCCGGGGAAGTTTTTCATGGACCTCTATTGAGTGCACATCCCGGATTTGAAATGGCTTCCGTGGTGCAGCGCAAATCTGATTTGGCACGCCAACATTTTCCTTCCATAAAAATAGTCCGCACGGTGGACGAGGCCATCCACGATCCATCGATTGAATTGGTGATCGTAAACACCCCCAACGACACTCACTTTGCATTTGCGGCAAGTGCCCTGAAGGCAGGCAAGCACGTGGTAGTGGAAAAACCATTTACCGTTACGGTGAAAGAAGCCACCGAGTTGATCAACCTTTCGATAAGGAAAAATAAAATCCTCACCGTGTTTCAAAGCAGGCGCTGGGATGGCGACTTTCTTACGTTAAAAAAAGTGATCTATGAAAACATGGTGGGAAAAATCGTGGAGTTCGAAGCCCACTACGACCGGTTCAGAAATTATATTGAACCCAACACCTGGAAAGAAGAGGGAGGGATAGGCAAGGGCATTCTTTATAATCTGGGCTCGCACCTGCTCGATCAGGTGTTGGTGCTTTTTGGAATGCCCGATGAAATTGACGCACGCGTAGGAGTGCAGCGCCCAGGCGGAAAGGTGGACGACTTCTATGACATACGCCTTCAATACAAACAGGTTCATGTAATTGTTAAGTCAAGCTACCTTGTGCGCGAACAAGGGCCGCGTTATATTTTGCATGGCACCGAGGGATCGTATGTGGCAAGCAGCAATGTCGATCCTCAGGAGCAGGCATTGAAGGAAAAGAAAATTCCGGGAAGTGCAGGGTGGGGAACTCATTCAAAAGAAGAATGGGGCAAACTAAACACAACCATTAATGGCCTGCATATAGAAGCTAAAATCGAAACCGTGCCCGGCAACTATTTGGGATTTTATCAAAACCTGTATGGCGCCATACGCGAAGGAAAAACGCTGGACGTAAAACCTGAACAAGCCCGTGATGTGATTGTGTTGATTGAAGCTGCGTATGAAAGCAATCGTGAGCGAAAGGCTGTAAAACTTTAATCACCACATTGCACGACCTTCACAATTAGTCAGAATAAAAAAAACTTGATTCCAATTTCAATCCTTATTATTCCTACTTTGTCAAGTTCTAAATTTATGACAAGATCAAAATTGATAATCAAAGGCCTGAACGAAAGTCACCGCTCTCTTTCTCGCCTTAGCGAAGGGATGACATTTTCATTAAAGTGTCATTCCCTGCCTGCGCGTAGCCGCTTCGGCATAGGCAGGCGGGCGAGGGGGGAATTTCTTTAAAATTGGTTCACAAGCAAACGAGACCCGGAATCCCGTTAAGGTTTGCTCCAATCTTTTTTATCGGGATCGCGGGTCGAGTAAAATATTTTCAATAATGATAAAGTGTGATCACCCTCGCCCGCGATGACATTTTCATTACTTGGAAGTAACATGACAAAGTAGGATTGAATTATTATTAGCCGCCATACCCAATGAAGAAGACATTAAGCAATACTGGTGCAACCGTAAAAAGCGAAGCTGATTATTTTCAAATCACGCGTACCTCCAATCCCGTAAAATCCTATGGTCTAAAAGAGCTCCAGATCAAGATAGAAACTGAGCGGAAAAAGAAGGCGCAAAAACTTGGGGATAAATCCTGAAATTATTTATTAATCTCAACGTTCATTCCTTTCTTTTTCAAATGAGGTCTAAACCAACTCCCTCAAATCAACCGGCACCACGCGCGAAATCCCTTTCTCTACCATCGTGATCCCATAGATCACATCGGTGGTGGTCATCGTGCGTTTGTTATGGGTGACAATCACAAACTGCGAGTCTTTGCTGAAGCTGCGGATAATGTTGTTGAACTTATCAATGTTGGCATCATCAAGCGGTGCATCCACTTCATCAAAAATACAGAACGGTGCTGGCTTCAACAGGTACATGGAAAATAGCAGTGCTGTAGCGGTAAGTGTTTTCTCTCCTCCCGATAGTTGATTGATGGTAAGTGGGCGTTTGCCTTTTGGTTTTGCTATGATGTCAATTTCAGACTCCAATGGTTTTGCCGGATCAGCGAGTTTCAGATCGCAGTCGTCACCTTCATTGAACAGCGAGCGGAAGACTTTTATGAAATGTTCTTTTATCTGGTTGAATGCCTGCATGAATGTTTCGCTGGCCACGGCCTCAATCTCGTTGATGGTGCTCAACAGCGATTCCTTTGCTTTGATCAGGTCGTCTTTTTGTGCGATGATAAAATCGCTGCGTTGTTTTATTTCCGTATAGGCTTCCATTGCCATGGGATTGATGGGCCCCATGTTGTCGAGCTTCTCACGTATTTTTGAAACGTCAGCGCGCAACTTTTCTTCGTTGAACAAAGCAAGCTGTTCGTTTTCTTCTGGTGTGGCCTGGCTCAGCACCCTGTCAAGGTCGATATTGAATTCCACCGACAGCCGTTCTTTCACAGAATTGAGTTGAAGTTTGCTTTCGCTCAATTGGCCCTGCAACTCCATCAGCACCGTGTCAATGTTTTGGCGTTGGTGCTGTATTTCGCGCAGGTCTTTGTCGAACTGGTCAATTTCCCCACGGCCGGAGTAATATTCCTTTTCGGCTTCGCTCAAGCCTTTCTCCATCTCCTCTTTTTCCGCATACATGCCGAGCAGCTCACCGTCATTGCTTTGGGTTACTTCTATTATGGTGCGGCCCTCTTCTTCGTGCTTTCTAAGCTCTTCCACACTCACTTCAATGCGTTCGCTACTCTGCTCCATAGATTCCTGCTTGAAGCGTATCTCCTGCTCCACACTTTTCACCCGGTTCTCTTGCTGATGGAAGAAAATGTTCTGCTCGTTATACGCGCCCGACTTCTGACTTAGTAACTCAGTCTGTTCATTTAACGCAAGCGTAATGGCTTTTAGTTTTTCATCTTGCTGGCCTACCTCTTGTTGCGCCAGTTCTGCTTTCGGTTTCAGGTCCTCAAGTTCAAGGGTGAGGGTTTGAATTTTCTCCAGAATATCTTCCTTGCGCAAGTCGGCACTGTTAAGAAGGTTTGAAAACTGCTCTTGTTTGGTGCGCACCGATATGAACTCATCATTCACCAGCTTGATGGAGTTTTGGGCTTCTTCAATTTGTTGCTTCAGTGTGTTGTTGCGCAGCCGCTCCAATTCCCGCTGGCGGTCAACTAAAGAGTGACGGATGTCTTCTACTTTTCGGGATAGCTCCTTTATTTCAACTTCTAATTTTTCTAAGTTTTTTGCGCGCCCTATTTTCTTTCCTTCAAAGAGGCCTACCGAGCCACCCGAAAGACTGAATTTGCGTTTGGTAACTTTTCCGCTCTTAGTGATGAAGGTGTTATCGTCACCCGTAGGTATGTTGCGCACATCGCCTTCATATACATACACTTTGTCGAGTATGAAGGCCATGAGCTTGGCATACCGTTGGTCGTATTCAATGATCTGCGTGGCCGCAAATGCATTTGAATACATCTGTGTTTGCGAAGGTGAGAACCGCTCAAACGCATCGAGGATGAAAAAATTTGCTTTCCCCTTACTGGCATCGCTCAATATGTTGATCGCCTCATAAGCCTCCGCTTCATGTTCAACAATGAAGTAGTTGAGATATGGCTCCAAATAATTTTCGATGGCCACACGATAATCCTCACTGGTGGAAAGTATATCCGATAGGAGAGGGGCATTCTTTGTCCAGCCCACGTTCTTCTTTAAAAATTTTATGGCTTCCGGAAAGCCCTCTAAGTTTTCGACCAGTGACTTGGTGAGTTGAAACTCGTTGTGGCGCGCATCGAGTTTGCGTCCGTTCTCCGTCATTTCCTCACGGATCATCTCAATGGTTTTTTCCAAGGAACTGATTCGCTGGAATACTTCATCCTCTTCCTTCTTCAATTTATCGAGGTAGGTATTTTTTTCGTTGATGCCGTGCGTAAGTTCTACCAATTTTTTTTCGAACTCCACAAGGCTGGCACTTTGCTGGCTGGTGTCGGTAGTGGTGCGCTCCAACTCCTGTTTGAAGGAAGCTATCTGAATGCTTCGTATCTCCTGTGCTTTGTTTTGTTGAAATGATTCCTCCTGCTTGGAGCGATACACCTGGCGCAAAGCGTCCGATTCGCCCTGCTGTGTATAAGTGGCTTCTTTTTGAGATTCAAATTCTGCCTTGAGCGATCCTAGCTTGTCGCTTATTTCTTTTAATACTACCTGCGATGAATCGCGTTCTGTCCCTAAACTTTGTATGGTGAAGCGTGCACGTTCATTACTCTTTCTATCCAACTCAATTTGCTCTTTCAGGTTGGTGGCGCGGTCATTTAAAAAGCGGAGCCGCTCATTTTTAATCTGCTTGTCGCTTTCATATTGCCGGATTTTGGAGACAAATTCATTGATGGATTTTTGTCTTGATGAAAGTGTTTTTTCCTTACTGATCAGTTCGGCTTTTGATTTTTCTATCAATGCCTCTTTGTCGGCAAGTTCGGCCGTGAGTTTGGCCTTCCGGTCGTGCTCGTTCTCGGCTTGCTTTTGCACGGTCGAGAAAGTGTCCTTTTGTTTATTGACAACTACCTTGGCAAGTTGTACGCTCTTTTCTTTATAGTCTTCTTTGATCTTGTAGTATTGCTCGGTTTGCTTGGCCTGCTTTTCCAAGCTCTTCATATTTTTCTCAATTTCGAAAAGCAAGTCTTCTACGCGCTCAAGATCCGTATCGGTATCTTCCAATTTCTTCAGCGTTTCTTTCTTTCTCTTTTTGAATTTGGATATTCCGGCAGCTTCCTCAAACAAAAGCCTGCGCGAGTTGTCGCGGTCGTTGAGGATGTCGTCCACCATGCCCAGTTCAATGATGGCATAGCTGTTCGATGCAATCCCGGTGTCTAAAAATAAGTTTGTGATATCTTTCAGGCGGCAAGCAACTCCGTTGAGCAAGTATTCGCTTTCACCAGAGCGGTATAGGCGCCTGGTGATTGTTATTTGGGAATACTCCGTGGGCAGGATGTTTTTTGTGTTGTTGATGGTGAGCGATACTTCGGCCATCTGTTGTGGCGAGCGTTGGCTGGTGCCATTGAAGATCACGTTCTCCATTTTTTCGGAACGCAAAGCACTGGTCTTCTGCTCGCCCAATACCCAACGGATAGCATCAACCACATTGGATTTTCCGCAACCGTTAGGGCCTACGATGCCGGTGATCCCTTCATCAAAATTGATGACTATTTTATCTGCGAAACTTTTGAAACCCTTGATCTCCAACTTCGATAACTGCATGGACTCCGGTAAAATTTAGTGGTTGCTTAAAAATTAAGATGGCAAAGATAACCGTAGGATCGGCATTTGGAAAGATGGATATACCCATTTCATCCACAAATTATCCCTATCATAAAAGACCCAAAACAGCCATTGAATCAATTATTTGGATACCTTTGTCGCCATTATGGATATGCAATTTTGGATTTGGATCATTATAATTGTGATCACGCTCATTGCCAGGGCGAATAAAAAAAAGCCGCAGACGTTTGATCAGGAGCGCACACAAAATCCCAGCGCGCCCGCCCAGGATACAAAGCCAGTTTCATTTGAAGATTTGCTGCGCGAGATACAAGCAGCAAAGGCACCTAAGCCAATGGTGAAGCCTGTGCCTGTTGCCCCTGTGCAGGATTTTGAAGATTATGATGATAACCTGGAGGAAGAAAACAAAAGCCTTGAGAAGCCTTATGATTATAAAAACGAAAATACTTACGAGACGTATGAGAACGCAAAAAAAGCTGCATTCTCAAGGGCTTCCTTAGAGGAAACAATGCGTGTTGAAGACACGGTTATCCAGTTTGGAAAGTTTGGTGAATACAGTAAAACAGAAACCGTGAGTGTGGCCTCTCAATATGCGAACGAACTTAGAAATCCTCAAAATTTTAAGAGGGCACTTATACTAAGTGAGATTTTGAATAAAAGATTTTAGACTAAATCAAAAAAATGAAATGTTACCTACTGGCTATGGGTTAAGTCGTGGTTTCAAAAGCCAATTTTTAGATTGACAACATAGTTCAGAGTTGAGCCTGATAAGGTTACAAATGATTTGCGAACGTATTCAGAGTATATTTTTTAAACCTAAGTCACTTGAGAATTAGTATTTTTTTTTGTTTCTGTTTTTTATTCTTAGCTAGTTTTGGTCATTCTGCATTTGGGCAATGCCCCCAAAAAATAGAGTTAAAGAAAGTTATAAAGCCTTCTTCGCTTGGTAAAGACGGAAAGATTGAATTGCATGTAAAAGCCGAAGGTGCTTACAAAGGCGAACTCATCGTATTTAGCTCTGCTGATTCCAAAGTTGTAAAGTCTTTTTCAGGATCAAGTTCCAATGAATTTTCTTTTAGCGACCTTGGGTTTGAGTTGGACTCGTATTATAAAATAGTGATAATTTTTGACGAAGAGGAAAAATTTCGGTGCAAGACAAAAGCCATTACAAACATTGGCCTAACTGAAAATCAATAGTTAAGTTATATCCTATGAAGAGTCGGTTACTAGCTTTTGTTTTATTTTTCTCGATATTCTCGACAGTAGGCTTCAAGTCATTTTCTCAGAGTCTGGCAATCTCAGCTTCGGTAACGAATGTCACTTGCTTTGGAGGAAATAATGGTGAGATTTTGCTAACCATTACCAGCCCTGCTCCTCCCATAGCACAACCTCCTTATGCGATTGACCTTTTCTATGATGATGGATCGGGAAGCCTTACTCCATTGGCAAGTTATATTGGAGTTAATTTCACAACCATTACATTCAAATCCGGCAATGGTTCACTAAACGTTTTGGGTGCCGATGCTTTTGGGATTCCAGCTACCCCCGGTATAGAAAGGTACAGGATTGATGTGCGGTCAACAGGGGGCACTATCATTCAGAGAAATAAAACTTTGTTTCCTACAGTAACAGAACCTACCCAACTTATAGCTTCAGTAATTTCTGTAACGGCCTCTTGCGCGCCAAATATTGGAGCTATTTCTATAAACGCTTCAGGCGGAACCCAACTGCCCTTAGCCCCACCCAACTATGTTTATATTTGGACAGGCTCAACGGCAATCGCCAACACAGTAGAAGACCCAATCAATCTTGCTGACGGAACTTATACGGTTACAATCAGAGATGCTAATTTCAATGCAGGCAATCCCGGCTTTTGCGAAGTAACGCTCTCAAATATTGTTGTTCTTGGCCCGGCCTCAATTACATTAACAAGCCCCAATGCAAATGCTTGTTTTAATGCAGGGGCAACCACAGCCAATCTTCTTTATTCCAGTACAACAGGATCACCTGACCAATATAGTATTGATTTCAATGCGGCAGCTGAAGCCGCTGGATTTGTTGATGTGTCAAGTGCGGCATTGACAGCCAGTCCGATAGTCATAGCAGTGGCGGCCGGTACAGCCCCCAATACCTATAATGCTACCTTAACAGTGAGAAACAGTACCAGTGGATGCCTTAGCGGTTCGACTGCGATTACTGTCACGGTAACGCCAAACAATACGGTAAGTGCGCCCTCCGCCACACCCACGCTCTGCATCAACACCGTACTGACCAACATTACCCACACGACCACAGGCGCCACAGGCATTGGGGCGGCAACGGGCCTGCCAACAGGTGTAAGTGCGGCCTGGGCAGCGAACGTTATCACGATCAGTGGTACACCTACAGCAAGCGGAACATTTAATTACAGCATCCCATTGA
>JAYVAI010000309.1:0-9755 GCA_043751075.1 Cyclobacteriaceae bacterium
GAAGCCTTTTATCAAATCGCTTAGTGGTTTTTATTAACCTTTCAATCTCCCTGAACCGTTATTCAAAGACCCGTATTTCGTTTTGGGAGTGCAAAGGTATGCTTATTGAAGAAGAATGCAAATGGCTCATAGAAAGATTTTTTCTTTGTTTATCACAATTGCCATTGATTGCATGAGGGCTTAGGCGTGGAATCGGCCAGGGATAGGAACGGAAAGCCCACACCCCGATTGGATGTGCGAGGGATGTGCGAAATCGGGGGAGGACTTGGAGAGGATAGCCCGGCCCCGGTTTTTCACCGGGGGGCCGCAAAAAATTATTGTGAGTTTTATTTAAGGATAGTCTGGGTGCGATCGGGACCAATTGAAACAACCGTGATAGGCACATCAAGGGCATTTTCCAAGTAAAGAATATATTCATTCAATTCTTTGGGCATGCTATCTTTTGATATGCCATCCAACGAAGTATTCCATCCTTTTAGTTCGGTGTAAACGGGTGTGATTTTTTGAGTGATGTATTCGTATGGAAGGGCTTCGGTGATTGTGCCGTCACTTAATTTATAATGTGTGCAGACTTTTATAACAGGAAAGCTATTTAGTACATCGGCTTTCATCATCAGGAGTTGTGTGACCCCGTTGATCATGATAGAATATTTTAATGAGGGCAAATCGATCCATCCGCATCTGCGCGGGCGGCCTGTGGTGGAGCCAAATTCGTTTCCATGCTTTCGCATTTTTTCACCTTCTTCGTCTAACAGTTCTGTTGGGAAGGGGCCACTGCCAACGCGTGTACTGTATGCTTTGAAAATTCCAAACACCTGGCCTATGCGGCCTGGGGCGATGCCCAGCCCTGTGCATGCGCCCGCGGTTACAGTGCTTGAACTTGTTACAAAAGGATAACTCCCAAAATCAATATCCAAGAGAGAGCCTTGCGCGCCCTCCGCTAAAATAGTTGAGCCTTTTTTCAGTTCGTCATTGATAAAATATTCGCTGTCGATCAAATTGAATTGCTTTAAAAAAGAAACGGAATCGAAAAATTGCTTTTCCAATTCGGGCCAGTTAAAATCAATGGAATGGTTTTTCAAAATTTCAAAATGGATGTCCACCAGCTTTTTGAATTTGCTGCTGAAATTTTCCGATAATATATCGCCCACCCTGAGCCCTTGCCGCCCGATCTTATCCTGATAGGATGGCCCGATCCCTTTTAAGGTTGAGCCGATCTTATCGACCCCTTTGGCAAACTCATAGGCCTGGTCCAACAATCTATGCGTGGGGACTATGAGCGTTGCTTTTTTAGAGATAAATAAATTAGCGCGCACGTTGAGGTTGTATTTGCTCAACTTCTCAATCTCGGCCTTGAACACGATGGGGTCCAGCACCACTCCGTTGCCGATGATGTTTCGGGTTTTCTCTCTAAAAATGCCGGAGGGGATTTGATGGAGCACGTGCTTTATCCCATCAAACTCCAATGTGTGGCCTGCATTGGGGCCGCCTTGAAAGCGGGCGACTACATCATACTTAGGGGCCAGCACGTCCACAATTTTTCCTTTGCCCTCGTCTCCCCATTGAAGGCCTAACAATACATCTACTTTCATGTGTTAATATTTATTTTTTAAGGTCACATGCCTGCATGCCGTAGTGGCATTTCGGCACACAGGCATGGAATGGCAGAATTATCATGCCTTTGTGTGTAGAGTATCTTAATGGCCATTTCATCAATTAAAATTTTTTCCGGCTTCACCGCAATGTGCCGCAAGCTACCGTATGTATCTGATTATTTTTTTTGAGCAACTTCGTCTTCCGAGCTTATTGTTTGGAAGATCGAATTCAACTTGGTGATCACCAAAAGTTTTTTTACACTTTCGGAGGGGTTCATCAAATATACTTCGCCCCCTTTGTTGCGAAACTTTGTGAGGATGGTAATCAATACCCCTATGCCGCTGCTATTGATGTAGCGCAGCCCGGCAATATCGATAATGCAAGTAGAAACCTGATGGCTCAATGTGTCATTGACTGCGCTCACCAATTGAGTGCCATTATCTTCTCCTATTAAATCACCGGATATTCTCAATATCAGCAACTTTCCTTTTATCTCTTGCGCAAAATTCATGGCTTACGATTTTCACAATCTTTTTTTGTACAGGATGCATATAAAATAAGAGAATGGTGCAGCACGTTGAAATGTAGCAACTCCTCTACCGTGTTCTGAATCGTTTGAATGCGCGGGTCACAAAATTCCTCCACCTTGTTGCAATCGGTGCAGATCAAATGATCGTGCTGTTTAAATCCATACGATTTTTCGTACTGCGCTATGTTCTTGCCAAACTGATGCTTGCTTACCAAATCGCACGCCACCAGCAAGTCGAGCGTATTATAGACGGTAGCACGGCTCACTCTATAATTCATAGTTTTCATATTGACGTAAAGGGACTCTACATCAAAGTGGCCATTGAGCGAGTAAATCTGATCAAGGATTGCATATCGTTCGGGTGTTTTTCTCAGTTCTTTGTTTTCCAGATAGGCTGTAAAAATATGCTTTACTTCTTCAAATGTTTTGGGGTTCAATGCCATGGATAAAAAAAACAAATATAGACAGAATCGCCATCAAATGTTCCTTGAATCGAACCTTGAAACTTTTACCACACCTTCCACATTTCCCAGCTTTTCGATCAGCATTTCCAAGTGGCGTGTGTCATTTACATACAACATGATCTCACCGCTGAATATGCCTTGGTCCGTTTTAAATGAGAGCGAACTCATATTCACTTTTAGCTCTTCGGAAATCACTTTTGATACATCGTTGATAAGGCCCACCCGGTCGGTTCCAATTACTTTGAGGCCTGTAAGAAAAGCCACTTCGTGTTGGGAGGTCCATTTTGCTTTGAGCACACGGTTGCCATGATTGGCCAGCAGCTCGGTTGCGTTGTTGCAGGTAGTGCGATGGATTTTTATCCCTTCGTTTACAGTCACAAACCCAAACACATCGTCACCGGGAATGGGTGTGCAGCATTTGGCCAGTTTGTAATCCACGGTATCCATGTCTTCCCCAATCAACAGAATGTCTTCGTAGCTGCCTTTTGATTTTATTTCCTGTTCAATTGCCTTTGCGTCATTTACTTCTGAACGTGGCCTGTTTTTAAGGGGCGATGATGGTTTAGATTCTTTAAATTTTTTGAGGTCATTGACTGTGATCAACCCTTTGCCAACCCGATAGTGCAGTTCAAATTGGGAGTTTACGTTGAAGTAGGCACGCATTTGCTCATTGACCTGGCTATTCAAATCGATTTTCAATTGCTTTGCCTTCCTAATCAAAATTTCTTTGCCCTCCTCCGATGCGTTCCTCTTATCTTCCTTGAGCAGCTCTTTGATTTTAGATTTTGCTTTAGGGCTTATTACCATGCGCAACCAATCCTCGTTGGGTTTCTGTTTTGAGGAAGTCAAAATCTCGATCTGATCACCGTTTTTTAAAATGTGGTTTATTGAAACCAATTTTTGATTCACTTTTGCACCGATGCACTTGGCGCCAATATCGGTGTGGATGTCAAAGGCAAAATCAAGTGCTGTTGCACCCGTGGGCAACGTTTTCAATTCGCCTTTCGGGGTGAACACAAACACCTCATCGTTGAACAGGTTTCCACGGAAATCATCCACAAACTCCAACGCGGTGAGGTCTTGTTTTTCAAGAAGCTCGCGCACTTTCACTAGCCATTTTTCGAGGTTCGATTCATGGCTTGACGCATTGTCTTTGTATTTCCAATGGGCGGCATAACCTTTCTCGGCAATTTCATCCATCCGCCTGGTGCGTATTTGCACCTCTACCCATTGACCGTTTTTTGCCATCACGGTAGTATGTAGCGATTCGTAGCCGTTTCCTTTTGGCGTGCTTATCCAATCCCTTAGCCTATCGGGGTTTGGGGTGTAGTAATCCGTAACGATAGAGTACACCTGCCAGCAGTACGATTTTTCTTGCTCGATGGGGGTGTCCACAATAATGCGCACGGCAAACAAATCATATACTTCTTCAAACGGTATGCTTTGCTTTCGCATTTTGTTATAGATAGAAAAGATTGACTTGGGCCGGCTTTTTATTTCGTATTCTACTTTCAAGTTGTCCAATTCGTCTTTGAGGGGCTGAACAAATTGCTTTATAAACTTATTTCTGGAAGCTCGTGTCTCGTCAATCTTATTGGCAACCTCGTGATAAATGGGATAGTCTGTAAACCGCAAGTACAAGTCCTCCAGTTCTGTTTTTATGGCATTGAGGCCGAGGCGATGTGCCAATGGAGCATATAGGTAAATGGTTTCGGACGAAACCCGTAGCTGCTTGTTGCGCGGCATGCTGTCCAACGTGCGCATGTTGTGCAGGCGGTCGGCCAGTTTGATCAATATCACCCGCACATCTTCGGACAAGGTGAACAGCATTTTCCTGAAATTTTCGGCTTGTGCCGAGGTGCCATACTCAAATGCCCCTTTGATTTTTGTGAGGCCATCTATGATTTTGGCAACCTTTTTTCCAAAAATGCGCTCCAAGTCTTTTAATTGGATGTCGGTGTCCTCGACCACATCATGTAGCAAGGCTGCTATGATTGAAGTTGTTCCCAACCCGATTTCTTCCACGCAAATTTCTGCTACCGAAAGGGGGTGAAAAATATAAGGCTCACCGGACTTTCTCCGCATGTCCTTGTGGGCTTCCATGGAAATGGTAAAAGCCCGCTTGATCAATTTGGCATCGCCTTCTTTTAAAATAGGTTTTGCATTGCGCAGAAGTTTGCGATACCGACTGATTATCTCCTTCTTCTCTTCTTCAACATCAATTACCATTATTGTACCCATTCAAATTTTTATTTTTTTGGCGGCAGCCGGGCTATCCGCTACAAGTCCTCCCCCGATTCGCACAGTCCCCGCACATGCCATCGGGGTGTGGGCTTTCCGCTCCTATCCCTGCCGCAGCAGCCAATGAAAAATTCTGCACACCCCGAAAGATCGTCACTGATATTTATAGGAGAGCCGCCAAACACCAACTTATTTTCTTCAGTGTGTTGTCATTTTCATTCAAGACTTTAATAATAGCGAATAATCCATAAATTTGCGCTCCCTTTACCCTAAAAAGGTGAAACAAACTGCGGATGTGGCGTAATTGGCAGCCCTGCCTACCGGCAGGCAGGCGCGCATCAGACTTAGGAGTCTGGTGCCGCTCCAACTCAACACAATGCAACAAAATAATGCGGATGTGGCGTAATTGGCAGCCGCGCCAGACTTAGGATCTGGTGCCGTAAGGCGTGGGGGTTCGAGTCCCTTCATCCGCACAACACAAATTGTTACTGTTACCAGTTTCCAGTTGATTGGCCCCCGGCTTAAATCGCTGGAAACCGGAAACTGGTAAGGGGCAACTTTAATTTCTATTCCATTGAACATTACATTAGACAAACAAAGCGCAACGGAGGGATTGATCAAGATTCAACTGAACGCAACCGACTACCAACCCAAGGTTGATAGCAAGCTAAAGGACTACGCCCGCAAAGCCAACATCAAAGGTTTTCGGCAGGGAAAAGTGCCCACCGGGGTGATCCAGAAAATGTATGGAAAATCCATTCTGGTAGAGGAAGTAAACCACCTTGTATCGCACTCTGTTTCTGACTACATACGCGATCAAAAATTAAAAATACTTGGCGACCCCATGCCCAATCAAGAAAAGGCATTTACAATCGATTGGGAAACCCAAAAAGATTTTGAGTTTGAATTTCAAATTGGGTTGGTTGAAGATTTTCAGGTTGATCTATCATCAAACGTGACCGTAAATGCTCACCTTATTGAAGTGGATCAGAAAACAATTGATGAAACCCTCGAAGACCTTAAAACACGGTTTGGCAACGTTACCAATCTGGAAGTGAGTGAAGCAGAATGCAGTTTGCATGGGGAAATTTCCTTGGTTGGGGCAGAAGAAAAAAAGGGCTCTCATATTTCCATTGACACGGTGGCGATGAATGAACAGCATAAATTCATTGGCCTGAAAATAGGCGATGAGGTTGAGTTTGATGTTGAGAAAACCTTTGAGGAAAAAAGTGCCATCGCGCAAGCATTGAATATTGCTGATGAGGATGCCGTTAACGCGAAAGGGACTTACACTTTCAAAATAACCAGCATAAGCAAGGCCGAGCCGGCCGCTATTGGCCAAGAGCTATTTGACAAAGTATTTGGCCCTGAAGCCGTTAAAAATGAAGAAGAATTTATCGAAAAGATAAAATCAACCATTGGCGAAAACTATGGCCGGGAAACCGATCATTTGCTGGATCATGAAATTCAACATTACTATGTGGATCACACACCTATTAGCCTGCCTGAAAATTTTCTGAAAAGTTGGTTGAAAACCACAAGCAACGGCCAGATAACTGACGACATCATTGAAAAGGAATTCAAATCCTATCGCGATACAGTGAAATGGGATCTCATAAAGAAAAAGATAACAGAAGAAAAAGAAATTAAAGTGGAGGATGGCGAAGTGCTCGAAAATGCCAAACGATTTATTACTGACCAATTTGGTGGGCCGGCCATTGCTGCGCAGCTGGGAGATAGCTTGAATGAAATGGCTCGTAATTTTCTTGTGGGCAAGGATAAAAAAGGCGAAAACTACCTGAAAATTTATAACCAACTTCATCAGGCAAAAATCCTTACGGTGATAAAAGGTTCCATTACCCTGGCCGAAAAGAAAGTGGGCCTTGATGAATTCAAAAAAATTGTGGCAACCCATCAGCATTGAAAAAGAAGGGAGAACCTTTCGCATTGATAATTGTTTATTGGGGAGCCTCATTTTTATGGGGCTTTCTTATTGAATTTCTTAGTAACATTGAGGGGCAAACAATAAAATCGGTCGAAACCCGACTTACCATTAAGCAACAAATAAACTTACTTTAAAATACTATGTCACAATCCAATGAATTCAGAAAATATGCCGTTCACCATTTGGGCATGAGTGGCAACTCTCTCGACAGCTACGCAAAGCATTTGAATGAAAATCCATACACGGTAACGGGCATGACACCCAATGTGGTGGAAGAGCGCCAAATGCGCGCCACCGTGATTGACGTTTTTTCGCGCCTGATGGCCGACCGGATAATCTTTTTTGGAACAGCCGTGGACGACTATGTGGCCAATGTGATCACCGCCCAACTTTTGTTCCTTGAATCATCCGACCCAAAGAAAGATATCATCATGTACATAAACAGCCCCGGAGGTTCGGTGCATGCAGGACTGGGCATTTATGACACCATGCAATATGTGAACCCGGACGTGGCCACTATTTGCACGGGCCTGGCTGCCTCCATGGGTGCTGTGCTGCTTGCCGCGGGCACATCCAAAAAACGGTCGGCACTTCCCCACGCCCGCGTCATGATCCATCAACCTTCGGCTGGCATGCAAGGAACCTCGCGCGACATGGAAATTTCGTTGAAGCAAACTCTTGAATTGCGTCAGGACCTTTACACGATATTGGCCAAACACACCGGCCAGACTTTTGAGAGAATAGATAAAGATTCCGATCGTGACTATTGGATGCGTGCCAAAGAGGCCAAAGAATATGGCTTGATTGACGAAGTGCTGGAGCGGAAGAAATAATTTCATTTAGCCGATGAATCGATTGGTCAAGGGGTTACAGATTAATTAGGTACTTTTGTTTTACCATTGGCAAATTGAAAATTGACCAATTGAATCAATCAAACTATGGCTGAAGTAATCTGTTCGTTTTGCGGAAGGAATAAAAAAGATGTGGACCTGATGATATCGGGGATACATGCGCACATTTGCGACAAGTGTGTTACACAGGCCAGCCAGATTTTATTGGAAGAAAAGAAAAACAAAGTTGAGTCCGGATCGCTGCCCAATTTTAAGCTGATCAAACCGAGGGAAATAAAAAAGTTTTTAGATGAATATGTCATCGGCCAGGATCAGGCGAAGCGGGTGATGTCGGTAGCTGTTTATAACCACTACAAGCGGTTGATGCAGCCTAAAATGGACAACGACATCAATATTGAGAAATCAAACATCATCATGGTGGGCGAAACAGGAACAGGAAAAACCTACCTCGCCCGCACGCTCGCCAAAATCCTTCAAGTTCCTTTTTGTATTGCCGATGCCACGGTGCTCACCGAAGCTGGTTATGTGGGCGAAGATGTGGAAAGCATACTCACCCGCCTGCTGCAAGCTGCCGACTATAACACCGAAGCTGCCGAGCGCGGAATTGTTTACATCGATGAGATTGATAAAATCGCGCGCAAATCCGATAACCCATCCATCACACGTGATGTGAGCGGTGAGGGTGTGCAGCAAGCGCTTTTAAAGTTGCTGGAAGGCACTTCGGTGAACGTGCCACCCCAGGGAGGGCGCAAGCATCCCGATCAAAAAATGATTTCTGTGAACACCGAAAATATTTTGTTCATCTGCGGTGGTGCCTTCGAGGGAATATCAAGGTTGATTGCGAGAAGATTGAACACACGCCCGTTGGGATTTGCAACCAGTCAGGATAGCGTAAATCCAAGCGATGTGGACCATGACAACTTATTGCAATTCGTTTCTTCGCAAGATTTGAAGAGCTTCGGATTGATACCCGAACTAATTGGACGGTTGCCGGTGGTTTCCTTTTTGAATCCGCTCGATCACACAGCCCTGCGCAAAATACTGACAGAGCCAAAGAATGCATTGGTAAAGCAGTACAGAAAACTTTTTGAGATGGAGAACATTGAGTTGGAGATAAAAGAAGGAGCGTTGGATTTTATTGTTGAAAAAGCAGTTGGCTATAAGTTGGGAGCGCGCGGCCTCCGGTCTATCTGCGAGGCCATTGTAAACGATGCCATGTTTGAAATGCCCAGCGACAAAACCACCGACAAACTTGTGATTACCCTCGCCTACGCGGAAGAGAAGTTTAATAAATCGCATTATAGCAAGTTGAAGGTGGCATAAAGCCTCAAAAAAAAGTAGGCAGTAGGCAGAAAGGCAGTAGGCAGCATAAACCTCACCGTACAATCTATACTACTTTTTATTCAGATGCTCGGTGATAAGCCTGGCTGTATTTTCGGAAGCAGAGCCGGTGTCTAATAGTAGATATAATTTCTCGTACTCACCTTTGATGGAAGCAATGTAAGTCTTGTCGTTCAACAGTTTTAGCAATTCGGCTTGCACCAATTCTTTTGTTGCTTTGGTTTGAATCAATTCACTGATCACTTCTTTGCCTGCGATCAAATTTACCAATGATATGAATTTTACTTTTACCAGGCTGCTGGCTATAAAATATTCCAATCCATTGGTTTTATAAACCACTACCTGCGGAACGTTGAAAAGCGCAGTCTCCAATGTGGCCGTGCCCGATGTAACAATGGCAGCGTGGGCATAACTGAGTAAATCGTATGTTTCATTTTCAACAAACTTTACATTCGGTTTATTTTTTAAGTCGTGGTATAAATCATCTGAAAGATTGCTGACTGACGCCACCACAAATTGAACATCCGGGTTAGCCGCTGCAATTTCCGCCATCAGTGGCACTATCAGTTTCAGTTCAATCTTGCGGCTGCCAGGCAACAGCGCAACTAATTTTCTTTCAGGTTGAATGCCGTGTTTTGAAATGAAGGTCTTATTTTGGTGATGCGCTTTGATTGCATCCAGCACCGGGTTGCCCACGTAATCAACGGTGAAATCATATTTCTTATAAAAATCTTTTTCAAAAGGAAGGATCACAAACATGCGGTCCACGTTGGCTTTCAGTTTCCACG
>JAYVAI010000310.1:0-3641 GCA_043751075.1 Cyclobacteriaceae bacterium
TAGTCCCTTTCCTTTTTCTTCAGATTTAGTTTAGCTTCCATATTTGATTTTTAAATCAAATATAGTAAATGTTGCAAAATTAAATAATCAATACACTAGTGCTATTGGGATGGCTGCCTTGATGGGCATAGAAATTTTAACGGAAGAGCAATATCAGGAATTGCAGTCCCGCCAAAGTGCGGGAGGAAAGTTCGATACGAAAACATCGAGCTGGATAAAAGCACCTGCTGATATTAGAAAACTCGGTGGTGCCATCTTTGCTGATTTTCGTTTTGGCCGTGTCTTCGTGTATCACAACGGTGCAGAATCGTACTATGCCGGCAGGGCGTTCCGCGGTTTGCTAAGGGTCTAAACCCTACCGAGAGTTATTGGGAGCGGGGGCTAGGCCCTACTTCAAAAATCCCTGCCTGACAGCAGTCTGACAGCAGGCAGGAACCTTCAACATTCAAAATTCAAATTTGAATATCGAATGATGGTCAACGAAGTTTGAATGATGAAATTATAGATACTAACTCCACCAAAATTTTCAACCGTAACCTCCTATATTTGGGTTCAACATTACCCGACTATGGCCAAACGAAAAGCAAATTCAGAAATCCTTCAACAACAATTTGACGAACTGGAAAGAAAAAACCAGGAAGCACTGTTGGGTGGCGGTGAAAAGCGAATAGAGCAACAACATGCCAAAGGAAAACTTACTGCCCGCGAGCGTGTGCTTCTCCTCTTAGACGAAGGCTCTTTCGAAGAGCTGGGAAAGTTTGTGATGCACCGCAGCAAAGATTTTGGTCTGGACAAAGAGCATTACCTCGGTGATGGGGTGGTCACCGGCTATGGCACCATTCAGGGGAGGCTGGTATATGTTTTCTCGCAGGACTTCACCGTGTTTGGCGGCTCGCTTTCGGAAACACATGCGGAAAAAATTGTGAAGATCATGGACCTCGCCATGAAAAACGGTGCACCTGTTATTGGCCTCAACGATTCCGGTGGAGCACGCATACAAGAAGGTGTAGTTTCACTTGGTGGCTATGCCGATATTTTTTATCGCAATGTAATGGCCTCTGGTGTGGTACCTCAGATTTCTGCCATCATGGGCCCCTGTGCCGGTGGTGCAGTATATTCTCCGGCCATGACCGATTTTATTTTCATGGTGGAAAATACTTCGTTCATGTTTGTAACCGGCCCCAATGTGGTGAAGACGGTAACGCACGAAAACGTAACGGCCGAGGAACTGGGAGGAGCTTCCACGCATAGCACCAAAAGCGGTGTCACTCATTTTGCCTGCGCCAACGAGGCCGAGTGCATCAATCAGATAAAACAACTTTTTAGTTATGTTCCTCAAAATTGTGAAGATGGCGTTCCTAACCTTCCATATAGTTTAGGGAATGAGTCGCGGCCTGGACTCAACGAAATAATCCCGGCCAACCCCAATCAGCCTTATGATATGCGCGAAGTGATCAATGGAGTGGTGGACGATCAATCGTTTTTTGAAGTGCATAAAAATTTTGCTGAGAATATGGTGGTTGGTTTTGCAAGGCTGGCAGGCCGCAGCATTGGTATTGTTGGCAATCAGCCGGCTGCGCTTGCAGGTGTTTTGGATATTGATGCGAGTGTGAAGGGCGCGCGCTTCGTAAGGTTCTGTGATTGTTTTAATATTCCGTTGCTTGTGTTTGAAGATGTGCCGGGCTTTTTGCCGGGAACTGATCAGGAGTGGAACGCGATTATCACCAATGGGGCAAAGTTGTTGTATGCGTTTTCGGAAGCAACCGTTCCGCGCATTACGGTGATCACGCGCAAAGCATACGGTGGTGCTTATGATGTGATGAACTCCAAGCACATTGGTGCCGATTTGAATTACGCGTGGCCCACCGCGGAAATCGCGGTAATGGGAGCCAAGGGTGCAGCGGAAATTATTTTCAAAAAGGAAATAGCCGAATCGGAAAACCCAGAAGCAAAGCTGAATGAAAAGGTGGAAGAATACACACGCAAGTTTGCAAACCCATACCGGGCTTCCTTTCGAGGATACATTGATGAAGTAATTTATCCAGATCAAACAAGAGAGAAATTGATACGGGCTTTTTCGATGCTTGAAAATAAAGTTGCCAAACTGCCCAAGAAGAAACATGGCAATATTCCACTTTAGCGGACAATCCTCTTTTGAAAAAAAAATTTACGAATGTTTGCACACACTCTAATCGACAGTCACCCCCTCGCCTCTGGAGAGGGGGTAGGGGGTGAGGTCAAAATCGGCAATATGACCTCACCGATAACTTATGGTAACATGACAAAGAACAATTTAAATTCTCAGCGTATGACCCTTCAAGAAGCCCAGCAACAAGTTGATGATTGGATAAAGTTGCATGGCGTTCGCTACTTCAGCGAACTTACCAACATGGCCATGCTTACCGAAGAGGTAGGCGAAGTGGCCCGCATTATGGCGCGCAGACATGGCGATCAATCGGAAAAAGAATCGGACAAGAACAAAGATTTGGGTGAAGAGTTGGCCGATGTACTATGGGTGCTTATTTGTTTGGCAAACCAAACAGGTGTTGATCTCACCAAAGCCTTTAATGAAAATCTGGAAAAGAAAACCATTCGCGACAAAGACAGACATCATCAAAATCCTAAACTGAAATGAAGGCAATGAAAATTAAGTTTGAGGTGACCAACGTTGAGCCATACAATCCTGAGTTCGTAAAGAAAATAATACAAGGCGATAAAGACCTTAAGGATGGAAAGGGCAGAAAGGTAACAGTGAAGGAATTGAATGGATTATGGAAGTAATTTTTCACCCTCAAGAAACTCTTTTTGCAAAGGTTTACAACACCGCACCAATTCATCATCTCATCAACACACTAACTCATTACCCACCAATTTCGGAACCACCGTATATTGATCGGGTGTAAGGCAAAACTCAATGTCTTTGTGAATGTTAAGCCGGTTCAATCTTTTCACGTGGCTCGAATTTTTCAGGTAATCAACCAAGTCACCTTTTGCAAGATTGTAAAGATGCTGCGCGGCCAGTGGGGCATCGCAATCGGGCTCAATATGGTTTCTTAGTTTTTCAACCAGGGCGCCTGCAAAGAGCGTATCTTCCAAATTCACTTTGCCTTTCCATCCTGCACACACCACCAATATATTGTTGTGGCTAAACAATAAATATTTTATCACCGATGACAGATTGAGAAAGCTGCCAATGATCACTTCCCTGGCCAACTTCGATTTCTCAATCGCCAGTGTTCCATTCGTGGTTGTGAATGCAATTTTTTTACCCGTCACTTCGGTGCCCATGTATTCGAATGGCGAGTTGCCCTTGTCAAACCCATCTACCTTTTTTCCATCACGCTCGCCAGAGGTGATGTATCCACGCGATTTCATCTGCCGGCATTCTTCCTGGCTTGCAAAGGGAACGATCCGTTCGGCACCATGCGCAAAAGCCGTGACCATGCACGAGGTGGCGCGCAGTATGTCAACAATCACAACAGTTCTTTCTTTTAGTGAGTATAGGTGGATAAGTTCGGGTGTTAAGCAGACATCAATTGTTTTCATGGGATTTTCGTTGCTGGGGTGATAGTTTTTTCATTGATGGTTATTAGTTGATGGTTGTTAGTTGTTCGAAAAATGCCAACAACTAATGCCGATCA
>JAYVAI010000311.1:0-3637 GCA_043751075.1 Cyclobacteriaceae bacterium
ACAACATTTTTTCCCGCGCTAAGCAATAACCCTTTTCTTTCCGTGGCCACGGGCTTATCGGCAATCTGGTTTTTAACGTGGATCAATACCAAAGGAATAAGAGAAGCAGGCATGGTTCAGGTGATCACTACGGTGTTGAAACTTGCACCCTTGTTGTTGATCACCATCGGTGGACTTTTCTATTTGAACACATCCCACTTCGTTCCGTTCAACTTGAGTTCACAATCCAACCTCTCGGCCATAACAAGCACTACTACCTTAACTTTATTTGCTTTCTTGGGCTTGGAATGTGCCACCATCCCATCGGGCAACGTAAAGGATCCGGAGAAAACAATTTCGCGTGCCACCATCATTGGAACTTTGCTCACCACATTTATTTATATCGCTGGCACCGTGGCCGTGATGGGATTGATCCCTCCTGCAACGTTGCACCAATCGCAAGCACCCTTTGCCGATGCAGCCGCTTCTATATGGGGCGAAGGAGCGCGCTACTTAGTGGCTGGTGGGGCGGTGGTGTCAACGTTTGGTGCGCTCAACGGATGGATTTTGATTCAAGGGCAAATGCCTTTTGCCGCAGCGCGCGATCACTTGTTCCCAAAAATATTTGCCAAGGAAAATAAGAACGGAACCCCGGTTGTCGGCATCTTGGTATCCAGTGTGTTGGTTTCCTTTTTAATGAGCATGAACTTTAGTAAAAGCCTCGCCAATACTTATACGTTTGCGCTGCTACTATCAACCTTAACATCCCTGGTGGCTTACCTTTTTTCTGTTATTTCTTTTGTGATGATCGAGAGCCGGCAGCATGGAATGTCGTTGCGGACAAATGGTGGAAAAATGTTGGTGGCTCTGCTCGCTTTTTTATATTCGATGTGGGCGGTGATTGGTTCAGGCCAAGAAACAGTTTATTGGGGATTTATTTTATTGATGGCAGGCCTGCCATTTTATGTATGGATACAAGTAACACAAAAACAAAAAAAATGAAACCGAGCATGGTAGTATTTCTCAAACAGGGGAATAAAAATTGCGAGGTTCCATCTGACCTTAAAAAACTAAATATTAACACATGAAAGTAACGTGCCAGTCGGAATTCGGAAAGTTGAAATCGGTGTTTATAAAAAGACCGGAAGAAGCGTTTGTAAATGAAGAGCAAATTTCTTTGCAATGGAAAGAGTTGAATTTTTTGGGCAAGCCCGACCTAACGAAAGCCAAGCACGAGTTTTTGGGTTTTGAAAAATTGTTGGCGCAGCAAGGTGCCGAGTTATTTTATCTGCCGGCCAGCACCGAAGTAACGATGGACTCCATCTATTGCCGCGATGCCGCCATCATCACCGATCATGGAGCCATCATTTGCAATATGGGCAAGCCTGCCCGCCAAAATGAACCTGCCGAAGAGCGGAAAGCATTTAAAGGAAAGAAGATTAAAATTTTGGGTGAGATAAAATCTCCCGGCACCGTGGAAGGTGGCGATGTGGCGTGGGTGGATGCGAACACATTGGCCGTGGGCCATACCTATCGCACCAATGAAGAAGGGATACGGCAACTAAAAAAAATCCTTAAGCCTTACGGCATACAGGTGTGGCCTGCGCACATGCCACATTACAAAGGACCATTAGATGTTTTTCATTTGATGTCGGTGTTCAGCCCGGTGGACAAGGACCTTGCCGTGGTGTATTCTCCGCTCATGCCCATTGCATTTAGAAGTGGATTGTTGGACCGTGGTTATTCTTTTGTGGAAGTACCGGAAGAGGAATGGAATTTGATGGGCTGCAACGTGTTGGCCATTGCGCCACGCGAGTGTATCATGGTCAAAGGCAATAGCATTACAAAAAAGAGATTGCAAGAATCGGGTTGCAAGGTATGGGAATATGATGGTGACGAGATCAGCGTGAAAGGCGGTGGCGGCCCCACGTGCTTAACGAGGCCGATTGAGAGGTGGGCTTAGGATTTGAAAAGTGTGCAATTGAAATAATCTTTCTTTGGCAAGGCTTTGACCCGGTATCCCGTTGGTCGAACGTAAAAATGAGATCGCGGCTCAAGGCCGCGATCACGGAAGCTACTTTTTAGGCGGCCCCATGAGATGTCATCCCGTGATCACGAAAGTAAAGCATAAGTATTTTTTCAACAGATTCAATGTCAAGGGGCTTTGCCACAAAACTTCTCACGCAGCCAAAAGTTTCAGCTTTTGCAAAATCACCAAGCCAAGCTTCATACAGGCAAATTACACTTGCTATTCATTCTGCGAACTTTTATTTTTTTATAGAAGGCAAGGGAGTTCACAAACTGAGAGTTTTATTCCTCACCCTTGTTCAACATTTCCCCAACCTATTTCTGTGGCAAGGCATTAGTATCCTGTAAAGTGACATTGCAGGATGGCATGTAATTATCAAAGCCGTTAGCAGCTGCGCATATCGGGTGGCGGTAAAAAAATAAATTATGGGGGATAAAAAAACCATCAGCCACACAAGCACAACGGATTTTAACGGGTGTGCAGCAAGTGGGACGAGAGTTGGCTTCGATGCGGTTTTTTAGTTGACCAGATGTGCTACCATTACCGCTACCATATTTCAGTAACCACAAAAAAATGCCCAAATCAGATTTTGATTTAGGCGTTTTTAAATATTTAAAGTGATCCCGGCTGGATTCGAACCAGCGACCTACTGCTTAGAAGGCAGTTGCTCTATCCAACTGAGCTACGAGACCAACTAATTGGGAAAGGAGCGGAGGGGGGGGGATTCGAACCCCCGGTACAGTTTAACCCGTACGACAGTTTAGCAAACTGTTGGTTTAAGCCTCTCACCCACCTCTCCAGTATATAAACCTTTCAAGAACCGCCACAAAAGTAATATGATTTTTCTTAAAAAGGAGTGCAAATATAAGCGCAACCTGTGTATTGCCGTCAATTTGTTTTGATTGTTTTCATAACTATCCGAAACTCTGATTTTTAAAATAGCAGAAAAAGTCCAAGCCTCTTCGGCAGAAACAAAAATAACAATAACCCTGTAATCCGTTAGGTCATTGATCTGGTCCCTCCACATGTGCTACGGTCATCGGTCAAGAAATACCAAAGCAATAAGTAAGTACAAGATTACCGAGTGGAAATCTGGAGGGTGCCTACATCTCGATCTTAGCGCCTTCATAGATTTCCCGCAAAGGCAAGTGCAAGTTTAGAACAGGGATAGACAATGAGTCTTCGAAGGAACGATATTCCTCCAATTCCCAATGCCCTTGTTTGTTCACCCGGAACGCTTCGATGTTAATGCTCAAAGAATCTATCAGGATATATTCTTGGAGGGAAGGTATGTCGCGATAGAGTTTGAATTTTTCGCCCCGGTCATAATTTTTTGTTGATTTCGATAAAATTTCAAAAAGAACGATGGGAAGGGTGGCCGAGTCCTCATCAAATTCGGAAGGAATAATATCGCCACAGATAATAGAAATGTCGGGATAGGTAAACAGTGTGTTTTCGGCTACATGAATCCGTTGGTCGCTGCCATACGGTTTGCAAGGTTTGCCCTTTAGGAGTTGCGCTAACTCCCCAAACAAATTCGAGAAAATAACATTGTGCCTTGGCCCCGCACCTGCCCTGGCAAAAATATCCCCTTGGAAGTATTCATGCTTCTCGATGGAATCTTTTTCT